>CAYMCT010000009.1:0-14733 GCA_964389075.1 uncultured Lachnospiraceae bacterium | reverse complement strand
TCAAGCATTTCCTTTACACGTTTCTTTATTTCACCGTTGGATTTCTTCTGAACCCTTAATGCAAATGCCACGTTCTCGTATACATTAAGATGCGGAAAAAGCGCATATCTCTGAAAAACCGTATTAACCTGTCTTTTATATGCAGGTACGTCATTAATTTTCTTTCCTTCAAAAAGAACCTCACCCTCGTCAGGTGTTTCAAATCCGCCAATCATACGCAGAGTTGTTGTTTTTCCGCATCCCGACGGTCCCAACAGAGTTACAAACTCCTTGTCATAAATATCAAGGTTAATAGAGTTTAATACGGCTTCATCCTCAAAAGTTTTGGATATGTTCTTAAGTTCTATGATTTTTTTCATACCAAGACACTTCCTTATCAAAAAAATAACGGTAAGCAATGCAAAACATCGCTTACCGTGAAAAAAATCTACTATGCAATACAATTAATATACAAGCATATTTACAGATAGGTTTCAGAGTTATAAGTAAAGATTGCTTACGCGTACTCTTATTGACCGTTTCACAAGTCGATGTGTGCATTTGCACATGGTTATAAAGTAACCAACTTATAAAATTTGAGCTTTTAACTCAATCAATAAGGCAGTTTATAACTGCCAACCGATAAAAATCGGCGTTCGGCGTTCGACCCGGCTGTCCGTGTGGCCTTGGCTCATTTGTATGAGCGGTCGTACATCCTCACCCTTGGAAAACCCATCGTATAAATGCTTCCAAATGCTGATGATACGCTTAGTATATCACATTTTTTTAGTGTTGTCAATAAATTTTTGTACTGGTATTTATCTCATATTATGTACTTCGGTACACATTAGAAGAAATGAACCCATACCGTGAAGGTCGTTTTCTACTGTAGGACGGTCAAAGTAGAACTGTGCTGTACCGTTCCCAAAGCCTGTTCCGATACAAACGCCTGTCATAGTCAAAACACCATCACGCATTTCTACCATACTGAGAACGCCGTTATAGCCCTTGATTATAACCTCTCTGTATGATTCATCAATAATTCCAAGTTTCAAAGCCTTTGCCATTGCATATGTAAACAAAGCCGAGCAAGATGATTCTTTCCAGTTTCTCGGATCATCAACCTTATCCACAAGCTGATACCACAGACCGGTTTCTTTATCCTGATATTTTACCAAAGCATCAAGAACCTCAACCTCAATATCAATGAAATCCTGTCTTAAATGATGATCCTCCGGTAAATATTCAAGTATCTCTGCTATGGCTACCACATACCAGCCTATAGCTCTGCCCCAATGATGCTTTATAAGTCCGCTTTCTCTGTCAACCACCGATACTGCCTTTGAATCATCCCACATATGATACAACAGACCTGTTTTGGGATTTGTCATATATTTACGCATAAGCATCATCTGTGCGTGAATCTTTTCGAACATATACGGATTATCAAATTCTTTTGCGTACATTGCAGAAACCACGCCCATCATATACATTGTGTCAAGCCACATCTGGTTCGGATTATAGTATTTGTGCCATACACCGCCCTTTGCATTTGTAGGCCACATTTCAAGAGTTTTATTCATAATGTCGAGCATCTTTTTATAACGCTCGTCGCCTGTTGTTCTGTATAAATCGAACAACAATATACCCGGCTGAATATCATCAAATTCTGTTAAATAACAGCTTTCCGATTCACCGTTTTCGTCGATGTTAAGGTCTACCCATTCCTTGATGTAGTTTCTGTATTGCTCATCGCCGGTAATTCTATATATTCTCTCTACTCCTGCGAGAAACACACCCTGATGATAGTGAAATCTGCCTGTAGGCGGTAAGGTTTCAGCAGTGAACTTATTCATAATTGCTGCCGCACCCATTTTGGCATAGTCTAAAGCTGTTTTGTTTTCCATTTTTATACCTCTCAAATAATATTTACTTTAACATTATTTATTGTCATATTCTGTACCTTATCGGCAGAAAATCCATCATTCTTTGCTGTTATTTCAAGATTCTCAAAAGTGAAATCAGAAAGCACATACTGGTCCTCTGCAGCTTTAACCGCAAAATAAGTACTACATTCACATTTACAGTTTCTTATTGTTATATTATCTGCATATGAAAATGGTACATCCTTGCGGTCTTTGAGGTCAAAGAACTGTGTCCACGGATTAATATTAACAAAATTATGTATGCTTCCTTCGATATCCTCAATTCTGATATATTCATAATGCTGCGGTGTATCAGGACGCATCTTAAGCCATAGCAGATTATTAGCGTCTGCAATTTTTATTCTTCTCATAACTATATTTCTGTTATGCACGGATTCCGAGCCGCAGGTCAGACAGCCGTGGCAGAAACCGTATTCACAATCCTCTACGATTATACGCTCATTTGAACCGTTTTCAGGTGCAGTATCCGCCCACGGACCTTTACCGCCCTTTAATACAACCGAATCATCATTTACCTCAAGGTAGCAGTTTTTAACCAGTACATCTGTACACACATCAATATCAATAGCATCTGTACTCGGTGCCTTCACAGGTGAAGCCGGTGAAAAAATAGTACAGTTAAGATACTTTACGTGATGACATTTATAAATATGAGTAGTCCAGTAGTGCGAATTCTGTAAATGCAGGTCTGCAATAACAGCATTACAGCAATTTGACAAATATACAAGACGCGGACGCTGCTCGTCCTTGTTTGTACATTTAGGATTCCATTCACGGCGAAGCCAGAATGCCTTCCATGCTTTTAAGCCGTTTCCGTCAATCGTTCCCTTACCGCACATTGCAAAACCGTCTATACCGTCAGCATTGATTAATGCAGGGTAATACATACAGGTTTCACCCTCCATTCTTGTTTCACAAACCGGGTAATCGGATATATCATCACTGCCCTTCAGTGTTCCTCCCTCTGCAACATAAAGGTTTACGCCCGGCTTGAAAAACAGTGCGCCCGTAAGATATGTTCCGGCAGGCACGACAATAACTCCGCCGCCTTCGTTTGCCGCCATATCTATCAATGCTTGTATTTCTTTCGTATGTATTTTGCCATCATCGAAAATATTATATTGAGTGAGCACATACTGCCTGCCAAGTTCGTCAAGCGTCGGAATGGCTGTATCATAAAACCATTCGTCTATCGGTGTTCCGTCCGGAAAAAATTCTTTATTATTCATTATACGTTAAACCCTTCCATTTTTACATATTATACCATACTAAATACTAAAAGTAAATATTTTACTAACATTTACTTTTTTCCACTCTACTGTAGTGGTAAACTAAAATTGGACACAGTTTTTGATATAATGGACACATAAATCAAAGGCTGTACACAATTCACTCTTAAGTGGACAGGAGGCTTACCAATGAAATACACAAAGACAGAACGACTTGAAATAGTTTTTCCGTATTTAGCACATAATTTATATATACTCAATCAGGAGGTATATATATGAAATATGCACTTGCTCTTGCAGGCGGAGGTACACGTGGCGCATTTGAGGTTGGCGTGTGGAAAGCTCTGCGTGAAATGGGACTTAATATATCCGCTATTTGCGGTACATCAATCGGGGCAATTAACGGTGCATTGTTTATATCAAATTCCAATGCTGAACAACTATGGAAAGATATTAAACTGTCTGATATTGCACCGCTTGAATGTAACTGCCCAAACCTGCTTTCGCCTTCTGTTTTTAAAGCTGTTCTGAAAAACCGTAACGGACTTGACCTCTCACAGTTAAAAAACCTTATTGCCGCACACATAAGCGAACAGAAAATACGCAAATCTGATATTCTTTACGGCCTTTGCACCTATAACATTGACAAGAAAAAGAGTGTTGAGCTGTTTACCCCCGAAATCCCATCGGGACTGCTCATAGAATACATCGCCGCAAGTGCGTGTTTCCCCTGTTTTGAGCCTGTTAAGATAAACGGCGAGAGCTTTACCGATGGCGGAATCCAGAATAATCTGCCTATAAATATGCTCATAAATCACGGTTTTGACACCATTATTTCCGTTTCTGTAAAAGGTATAGGTATGGTTCAGGATATAAACCGCTGCGGAATAAATATAATTGACATCAAAGCCACTGACCCCGGAATCGGTATTATGGATTTTGATAAACAAGGAATCGGTCAAAGCATATCTTCCGGATATTTGTCGTGTCTGAAAGCCTTCGGCAAAGTACGTGGGTGTGATTTCGCTTTTGATGCAAGCTCCTATGCTGAAGCAACAGCCGTTTTCGGAGCAGAGTTCGTCGGGAAGCTTGAAAATGCAGCGAAAACTCTGAACATCAATCCGTTCGCAATATATTCCGTGACATCACTGGCAGAACAGGTTCTCGAAAAATACAGAATGAATCCCCGGCTGGAACAGCTCACAGAATATATCAGCAACAATAAAAACGATTTTTTGCACCGCTCTCTGGATTTGCTCAACCGACCGTTCGATGATGCCAACACAATCGTGTATCTGTCAAAACATTTGTAAGCAAAACAAAAAAATCGAAAAAAAGCGAAAAAGGTCTTGTTTTTTACCCCAAAACATATTATAATATACTTATATTATTATGTCATAATATGTGAGTTGTCGCTATTTTTAGATTTTTTTAACACAAAAGGATATACAATGAAGAAATTTATTATTGCAGTTATGGCACTTGCGGTCATTGCTATAGTCGCTTACGGAGTTGCATATTTTGTGATGCCGGTACAATCTATTGAGCTTGAAGAATTTACACACGAGGCTACACTGCACTGTGACGATGTGTATATAGTACGTGACGAAACAGTGTACTATGCAAAAACCTCCGGTACCGTATATAATTCAATCCCCGAAGGCAAACGTGCAAGTGCAAACACAGTTATCAGTACAACCTTTAACGCAAATGTTGACGGAGAACAGCTGAAAAAGCTTCATACTATAGATGAAAAGATTGCACGGCTTCAACAGGAAAGCTCGGGCAGTGAGCTTTATTCCATCGACAGGGCATCTGTCGAGAACGAAATTTCTCAGGATATGAACAGAATTTATGAATATGCCAGAAATAATGATGTTCAGGAAATCCACGAGATACGAAACACGGTAAACAAGCTGCGTGAAGGTTCAGACGTTTCGGTATCTGACGAGATATTGGCACTTGAGAGCGAACGTGCTTCAGTGGCTGCCGAAATTCCGGGACCGAGAACGGAAACAATTGCAGACCGTTCAGGAATATTTTCATCGTACATTGACGGGCTTGAAGCAGTTCTTGCTCCTGACCGTGCAGAGTCGTTTACCCCGTCGTATATACGGTCACTCGAAACGCACAACAGCAGAAGCTATAACAATACATCAACCATAATAGGGGATCCTGTCTGCAAAATTATGAATAACCACAGCTGGTATGTGCTCGGAATTATCAGTCAGGACCAGAAAGGTCTGTTTGATGAATACAAAAAGCTGAACATCAGATTTTCCGATATTTCAGACACAACCGCAACAGGAGAACTGGTATACATCTCTGAGCCTGACGAAAACGGTGAGTGCGTTTTTCTTATTGAAGTTCAGTCGTATATGGAAATTGCATTTTCGTACAGAAAGCTTAATGCCGATATAGTATTCAAAACCTATTCCGGATATAAAATTCCTACAGAGGCAATACGAACCGGCGATACCATTAACTCCTATTATGTTTACGGAATGAAGGGCTCAGATTCGTTCAAATGTGAATGTGATGTGTTATACACGGATATTGAATCCGGTTATTCAATAATTCAATCGACAAGTGATGCAGCGAATAAGCTTGCATCAATGGACAGACTTGTTGTGGGAGAAAGATAGGTGGATTTTTTGAATATTGCTGATAATCTTAACTCTGTCATAACCCGTATCAGAAATGCCGCAAATGACTGCGGCAGAAATGCCGATGAAATAAAGCTTATTGCCGTAACAAAAACCTACCCTGCGGAGATTATGAACGAAGCAATCGCTTCGGGCGTAACTGACGTAGGCGAAAACAAGCCGCAAGAGGTTCGCAATAAGTTCGACAGTGTTTCGCCGGTGAACTGGCATCTGATAGGGCATTTACAGACTAATAAAGTTAAATATGTTATCGACCGTTGCTGTATGATTCACAGTGTCGACTCAGTCAGGCTTATGGACGAAATCGAACGGCAGGCGGCAGCTCACGAAAAAAATATGGATATTCTTATTCAGGTGAATATATCAGGCGAAGAGTCAAAATCAGGCATCAGCCCGGATGAGCTTGACTTACTGCTTGACCACGCCGCAGAGCTTGAATTTGCCCACGTAAAAGGGCTTATGACAATTGCCCCGAAATCAGAATACGGTGATGTTGAAATTCATTTCCGTAATATGAAGGAGCTGTTTGACAAGCAAAAGAATATCCGCCGCAAAAATGTTGTTATGGACGTTCTCTCTATGGGAATGAGCGGTGATTTTGAAAAAGCAATAAAGCACGGTTCGACTATGGTAAGAGTCGGCAGTGCAATATTTGGACCAAGAAACTACGATATCATCTAAACAAAGGAGGAAGAAAAGATGAAAGCAAATTTTTTCGCTAATGCAAAACGTGCTTTTGTAGGTTCAGACGATTACGACGAGCGTGACCTCACAGACGAAGAAGAATACGACGAGGATTCAGAGGAAGAATACGAAGAAAAGAAAAGAATCTCAGCAAAAGACTTTTTCTCTTTCCTTTCAGGACGCCCTGCAAATGAGTACGATGAGGAAGAAGAGGAAGATGACGAGCCTGAGGATGACATAAGAAGACGTTTTTCTTACGACAGACCGAGAGAGCGTGCAACCGCAAGAGAAGCAGCTTCAAAAGAGCGCACAGCGACAAGGGATTATTCCTCATCACGCCAGACTGCTGCATCAGGCAGCTCACACATCAGATACAACCCGGCATCAGCCGACACTGAGATTGTAGTTGTTTCTTTAACTAATTTCGATGATACCGAAAAAATCGTCAGAGAAGTAAAAGGCGATAAGATTATAATCTTTGATGTATCGGAAATCAAGTCAACCGAAGACGCTCGCAGAGTTGTTGACTACATAAGCGGCGCCGCTGCAGGTATGGAATGTCCGTTTTCAAAGCTTTTTAACGGCATTTTCTGTATCGCACCTAAAGGCGTTAAGCTTACAACCAAAAGATCAAAATATATGTAATGGATACTAACGAAAAGCTATTATGTGCAAAAGCTGAGGATTTATTTTCGCTTTGCGATAAATACTGTTCAGCTCGCTTTTCTGATTTTCTTGATGGCGGAGAGCAGGCTGTAATTCACGACAATGTTACGTTCCCGTACGGGTATAAGGTGTGTTTTTTCGGCGGATTTCCCGATGCGGAAAAGAAGATTATGGGAGTTTTCCCTGAATGGGAGAATGAAAACCCTTCTGACTTCCCCATCGCCTGCTTGAAAATTGAAGGCGGATTTTCCCGAAAGCTTAATCACCGTGATTATCTGGGAACAATACTGTCACTCGGTATTACGCCGTCAAAGCTTGGTGATATAGTTGTTTCTGACGGTTTTGCGTATGTTTTTCTTCACTCTGATGTTGTGGGATATATTAAAGACAATCTGCATAAAATAGGTAATCAGGGGGTTAAGATTACTGTTGCAGAAAATCTTGATAAAATAAAAATTGAACGCAAATACCGTACATTCGGAGCTGTATGCGCCTCCGTCAGGCTCGATGCAGTAGTCGGTGCCGCCGCAAACATTTCCCGTTCACAATCAGCAGCACTGATAGATGGCGGAAAGGTTAAGGTCAATCACCGTGAGGTTATTAAACCGGCTGAAACAGTCAATGAGGGCGATTTGCTCTCAATTCGCGGATTCGGACGCTTTATTGTGCATAGCTTCGATGGCGAAACAAGGAAAAACAGACTCCATATCACTTTAAAACAGTATATATAACATCGAAAGGAATGTTGCATATGTTAACACCTGTTGATATTCAGAATAAGGAATTTGAAAAAAGACTGAAAGGCTACGATTGCGATGCAGTAGACGATTTTCTTGACATTGTTATTCAGGACTATGATGCATTGTGCAAAGAAAATAAAAACCTGAGAGACAAAATCGCAGTGCTGACCGAAGCCGTTGAAAGATACAAAGAGGTTGAGGATACAATGCATCGTTCACTTGACGTTGCACGTCAGTCAGCAGAGGATATCAAGAATAATGCAAATATGGAGGCTCAGGCAGTTATCAACCGTGCTAAACTTGACGCTACCCGCCTCGCCCGTCAAATTGATGAGGAGCATATAAAAAAGCATCAGGAAATGCTGAAAATAAAACAAGATGTTGTCACATATAAGGCACGCATAAAAACTGTATGTGAAAATCTTTTAAAAACGATTGAGGAAATGTAACACAGGAAGGAGTTCTCATATGAAAAACTACATTGAATCCGGAAAAGCAGTGCTTGGAATTGAGTTCGGTTCAACAAGAATCAAGGCTGTACTTATTGGTAAAGACAAAACACCTATCGCAAGCGGCAGCCACGACTGGGAAAACAGTCTGGAAAACGGAATCTGGACATACAGCCTCGACAGCATCTGGGCAGGCTTACGTGACTGCTATTCTAAAATGGCAAAGGACGCTTACGATAAGTACGGCGCAGTTATCACAAGCCTTGGAGCTATCGGTTTCAGTGCAATGATGCACGGATATATGGTATTTGACAAAAATGACGAGCTGCTTGTTCCGTTCAGAACATGGCGTAACACTATAACAGAAAAAGCATCAGAGGAGCTTACTGAGCTATTCAACTATCCCATTCCGCAGAGATGGAGTATTGCACATCTCTATCAGGCAATACTGAACGGAGAGGAGCACGTTAAGGATATTGCATTCCAGACAACACTTGCAGGATATATTCACTGGAAGCTTTCGGGCAAAAAGGTGCTTGGCGTCGGCGAGGCTTCAGGTATGTTCCCGATTGATATACATACAAAGAAATTTGATGAAAAAATGCTCGATTTGTTCGAGGCTAAAACATCTGCCTATCCGTGGAATATCCGTCAGATTCTCCCTGATGTACTGCTTTCAGGCGAAAATGCAGGTACCCTCACAGAAGAAGGAGCAAAACTTCTCGACGAGAGCGGCAGATTACAGGCAGGAATCCCGATGTGTCCACCCGAGGGGGACGCAGGAACAGGTATGGTTGCAACAAACAGCGTAAAAGTAAGAACCGGTAATATTTCAGCGGGTACTTCCGTTTTTGGTATGGTTGTACTTGAGGATAACCTTAAAAAGGTTCATCCCGAAATTGACCTTGTTACAACACCTGACGGTAACCTCGTTGGTATGGTTCACTGTAACAACTGCACATCAGACCTCAATGCGTGGGTTAACTGTTTTAAAGAATTCCTTGAAGCCTATGGCGTAGAAACAAATATGCCTAAGCTTTACGACACATTCTATTTTGAAGCTGTAAAGGGCGACCCGGATTGCGGAAATCTTCTTGCTTACAACTACTATTCCGGCGAGCATACGACCGGTTTTGAAGAAGGCAGACCGTTATTCGTGAGAACCCCTGATTCAAAGTTTAGCTTTGCAAACTTTGCAAAGGTAAACCTTTATACAGCACTCGGGGCATTGAAGCTTGGTCTTGACATAATGCTTGTTGAAGAGGGTGTTAAGCTTGACAGAATAACAGGACACGGCGGTCTTTACAAGACCCCGAAGGTTGGTCAGCAGATTACAGCAAACGCAATTAATGCTCCGGTTTCAGTAATGGAAACAGCCGGAGAAGGCGGTGCATGGGGTATTGCACTCCTTGCTGATTATATGCTTACAAACGAGGGTAAATCACTTGATGTATACCTCGAAGAAAAAGTATTTGCAGGCAACACAGGTCTGACACTCGAGCCAATCGCAGAAGAAGTTGCAGGCTTTAATGTATTCACAGAAAGATATAAAAACGGTCTTGCAATAGAAAGAGCAGCGGTTGATAATTTGAAATAATAGAAAATAATCATAAAATCGCAAAAAGGTATTGACTTTTTTGCGATTTTATGATAATATAGCTAATGTTGTTAATGCCGATGTGGTGGAATTGGCAGACGCGCTGGACTCAAAATCCAGTGGAGTAAAATCCGTATCGGTTCGACCCCGATCATCGGCACCAAACGAAAATGGCTTGAAACCTTGTGTTTTGAGTCATTTTTTATTTTACTTATCTAATTCACTCATAATCCCCCGTAATCGGAACAATTCCGGATCAAAACAACGCCCAAAAAAGCATTTTTCTTAATATTATTATAGACTTTTTCAAACATATATGATAAAATAGTATTAATTAAATTTTCAGGAGATACAGATATGGATTCTTTAATCAGAGGAAACAGCATAGACGGCACAATACGTGTGTTCGCTGCAATCACAACCGATTTAGTTAATGAGGCTCACCGTATTCACAACACTTCTGCAACCGCATCAGCGGCATTGGGCAGACTTTTAACCGGTGCAGTAATAATGGGTGCGCAGCTCAAAAGCGACGACGATTCCGTAACATTGCAGATAAGCGGCGAAGGTCCGCTCGGCACACTCATTGCAGTTACCGATAACGAGTCAAAGGTCAGAGGTTATGTTGCTAATCCGTATGCAGATTTACCACTCAATGCTCACGGCAAGCTCGATGTGGGCGGGGCTGTAGGCGGCGGCTTTTTGAGTGTTGTGCGGGATTTAGGACTGAAAGAGCCGTATATAGGCAGAATCCCGCTTGTATCAGGCGAAATTGCAGAGGATTTGACTTATTATTTTGCCAAAAGCGAACAAGTTCCCACAGCCGTTGCACTCGGCGTGCTTGTTGACACTGACCTTTCAATAAAAGCAGCCGGCGGATATATGATTCAGCTTATGCCTGATGCCACCGAGGAAACAGCCGAGCAGCTTACACAAATAATTGAAACATTGCCGTCGGTTACCGATATGATTGTAAACGGAATGACTACAGAAGATATTGCTTTTGCTGTAACAAACGGATTTAATATGCTGCTCGACAACAACACAGCCATGCCGGAATACAAGTGCAAATGCACACGCGAAAAGATGGAGCGTGCACTCATATCTCTCGGCAAGAAGGAGCTTCGTGAAATAATCGAGGACCAGGGCGAAGCAGAAATGAACTGCCAGTTCTGTGACGTTAAATATCACTTCAGCAAGGAACAGCTCGAAGAAATTTTAAAAACGGCAAAGGGTGAATAAATATGAAAAAACTTACAAAAGCATACATTGTGCTACCATGTTATAATGAAGAAGAGGTTCTTCACGAAACCTGTAAACAGCTTTTAAAGGTTTTCGAAGAAATGAAGCATGGAAATCTTATTTCCGGCTTAAGCCGCATTGTATTCGTTGATGACGGCAGCCGTGATAAAACCTGGGAAATAATAACCGAGCTTACAGAAACTCATCCCGAAGTAAAAGGCATTAAGCTTGCCCATAACGTAGGACATCAGAATGCACTTTTTGGCGGACTTATGACAGTCAAGGACGAATGTGACTGTGCTATATCCATTGATGCAGATTTACAGGACGATATATATGCGATTCCCGAAATGATTAAAAAGTTCCGTGACGAAGGTTGCGAGATAGTTTACGGCGTCAGAAACAAGCGTGATACCGACACCTTTTTTAAGCGCACGACTGCATTGGGATTCTATAAGCTTATGCAGGTTATGGGTGTTAATATGGTATATAACCATGCCGACTACAGACTTATGGGTCAAAGAGCGCTTAACGGACTTGCTGAGTTTGAGGAACGCAATCTGTTCCTGCGTGGTATGGTTCCGCTTATCGGATACAAATCAGACTGCGTTTATTATGACAGAAAGGAAAGATTTGCCGGCGAGTCAAAATATCCGTTGAAAAAAATGCTTTCATTTGCATTTGACGGTATTACCTCGTTCAGTATAAATCCGATACGTCTTATTTCAACAATCGGAGTTGCAGCTTGCATAATTGCTGTTATAATGGCAATTTATGCTATAGTCCAAAAGCTTACAGGGCATACTGATTCCGGTTGGTCATCACTTATGTGTTCAATCTGGTTTATAGGCGGATTGCAGCTTTTGGGCACAGGTCTTATCGGTGAATATATTGGAAAGATGTACAAAGAGGTTAAACGCAGACCACGATATATTGTTGATAAATTTATAGGTGATTGATTATGACAATTATTCCATTATTATTAAGTATATGTATGTGGCTTGCTATAGTGGTTGCTGTTCTCAGAGTTTTGTCCACTTCGGGGGTACCGCTTGCCAGAATAAAATACTCTGATTTTATTCTGGTCGACAAACAGCTCAAAAACAGCTTTACTCCCACCGCAAGGGAAGCAGGAGCTGTTTTCGGACTTGCTTTTCTTTTCAGAGTAATCGTGTTCTTCCTTTCTGTTTTTGCAATATTTATACTTAAAGAAAAGGAGTTCAGTTTTACATCTCTCATAGATTCGTATATGGTATGGGACGCAAAAAACTATGAGCGAATAGCTATCGGTGGCTATACCCACCACATAGAAAACGGCGATTATGTTACTCTTGTTTTCTTTCCTTTATACTCGTGGATAGTGCGTATTTTCGCATCAATCCTCCAAAGCTACCGTGTATCCGGCCTGTTGGTATCATGGCTTTTGTATTCGGGCGCCTGCACATACTTGTACAAGCTTCTTGCGCTCGATTATAATAAATCAACTGCACAGAGAACCGTTATTTATATTTCGGTCTTTCCTCATGCTCTGTTTTTCGGAGTAATGATGAACGAAAGTCTGCTGTTGTTTACATCTGTTGTAACGCTTTATTATATCCGCAGACACGATTGGGTAAAGGTCGGTATTTTCGGAGCACTTGCGGCTCTTTCGAGAATGGCGGGACTTCTGCTCGCATTCCCTGCTGCCGTTGAATGGTTTGAGCATTATCGCATATCAGAGAAGCTCGGTCAGAAAAAGCTCAAAGAAGTCTGGCAGCTTTTTTACAAAAAGGGTTTGTGGATTTTCCTTATGCTTATCGGCACGGGAATATATTTATTCTGCAACTATCAGGCAACCGGCGACTGGTTTATATTCTTTGAATATGAAGAAGAATACTGGAATCAGGGTTTTACCTATTTCGGAAACAGTATGAAAACTGTTTTTGAATATCTTAAAAACAGAGATTCTTTCACACGCTTTGCAATATGGCTGCCTGAGGCAATAACTTTAATTTTTATAGTTTCCGCACTGTTATACGGTATTCGCCGTCACAGGAATATGTACTCAGTATACCTCATAGTATATTTCATTGTAAGTGCAGGTGCGAAATGGCCCATCAGCGTTTGCAGATATATGACTTGTGCGGTTCCTGCATTTATTGTTCTTTCAGACTTTTCAGAACGCCATAAATGGACAGAACCGATTATTACCTCTGTTATGGCGATAGCTTTTGGAATATTCTTTACTGCTTACTTTATGGGTAAACAAATATTATAACACACAGGGAGTAACTACAATGACCGGTATTATATTATATATTATTTTTCTGCTGATAGGTTACGCTTACAGCTGTTGCGCTTTTAACGGCAAAGGAATTTATTTCCGAAGCTGGATGGGCGGTATTTTCGGAAATGTTCTGCTTATGATGGGTATTGTCCCAATTGCTTTTCTTTTCGGCTTTTCATACCTGAGCCATCTGTTGCTTTTGGTACTAACCTTAATACCTTTATGCTTTTTGGTTAAAAAGCGGGGCATTAAAGAGTTTAAAAAAAATCTTATTGAAAAAGGCAATGACGATTGCGGCTTTAACAGTAAAATTTTCTTATTTCTTGTTTTGCCGATAGCATTGCTTATAGGGGTACTACTTACAAATCATATTCTCCCAGCCTACAAGGACGGCGGATATGCAAGCGGACAATGCACATTCGGGGATTTGCAGATGCATCTTGGCTTTGTCACGAGTATAGCTGAACAGCAAATATTCCCTCCGAGCTATCCGTTTTTGTCGGGGCAGTTAATGAACTATCCATTCCTTGTTGATATGCTGTCATCAAGCCTGTTCCTTTTCGGTACCGGTCTGAGAACGGCGGTACTCTTGCCAAGCTATGTTATATCTACTCTCATTATTATGGGAATGTACATCATTGCTTATCGGCTTACAAAAAGAACTGCATCTGCTGTTCTTGCAACTGTATTTTTCTTTTTCTGCGGTGGATTTGGATTTTCGTATTTCCTTGACGGGGCAAAAGCAGACCCCACCGCCTTTACGCAGATATTTACAGAGTATTATCATACACCTACTAACTTTACCGACCACAATATGCGCTGGGTAAATTCCATATGTGATATGATTATACCGCAAAGAACCACAATGGCGGGCTGGAGCATGTTCTTCCCCACACTATGGCTTCTTCTTGAAGCACTTAATACCAAATCACGCAAATCTTATGTTATTCTCGGCTTACTTGCCGGCAGTATGCCTATGATACATACCCACACCTTCCTTGCTTTGGGAATGATTTGTGCGGTACTTTTCTTCGCTTATCTTATAGGAGAAAAAGATAAAAAATCATATATAATCAACTGGGTTATATATGGCGGCATAGTTGCTGTTATGGCGGCGCCGCAGCTGTTTTTCTGGACATTCCGCCAGACTACCGGTAATGAGTCTTTCTTACGATACGGCTTTAACTGGATTAACGAGCTTGACCCGTATTGGTGGTTCTATCTTAAAAACTGGGGAATTGTTGCACTGTTTGCAGTTCCTGCAATACT
>CAYMCT010000008.1:0-15411 GCA_964389075.1 uncultured Lachnospiraceae bacterium | reverse complement strand
TAAATATCAACGAATGTTGAAGTTCTACCGATACTCATTGCAGCACCATTCTGCTGTTTAACAGCTGCAAGGTAACCGAAGTACAGCCACTGGATAGCTTCCTTTGCATTCTTAGCAGGCTTTGAAATATCGCAGCCATAGATTGTGCCAAGTTCCTTGATTTCGTTAAGTGCAACAATCTGCTCCTGCATTTCTTCACGCAAACGCATCTTGTTTTCTGACATACTACCGTTGATGATGTCTCTCTGTTCTATCTTCTCTTCGATAAGTCTGTCGATACCGTAAAGAGCAACTCTACGATAGTCGCCTATGATACGGCCTCTGCCGTAAGCATCAGGAAGACCTGTGATTATTGCTGACTTACGTGCAAGACGCATTTCCGGTGTGTATACATCGAAAACACCCTGGTTATGAGTTTTGCGGTACTTTCTGAATATTTCTGAAAGCTTCGGATCTACTTTGTAGCCGTATGATTCGCATGATGTCTCTGCCATTCTGATTCCGCCGAAAGGCTGAAGTGAACGCTTGAGCGGCTTGTCTGTCTGTAAACCTACGATCGTTTCAAGATCTTTATCTATATAGCCTGCGCCATGTGATGTGATTGTTGAAACAACGTCTGTGTCCATATCGAGAACACCGCCATTTTCACGCTCCTGCTTGAAAAGGTCCAAAACATTGTCCCAAAGCTTCTTTGTAGCCTCTGTCGGCTCGGCAAGGAATGATTCATCGCCATCGTATGGAGTGTAGTTAAGCTGAATGAACTCGCGAACATCAATCAGCTCACTTGACCATTTTCCTGCTACAAATCCTTCCCATTCCGGTGCAAAATTTTTGTTCATGTGTGTTTCCTCTTTTCTTGTGTTATTAGGTTTTTTCAGCACTGCTTATGCTGAATATTTATTTGCAGAGCTGCCCGGCAACCCTGTAAGTAATCACTTTAAGAAGGTACAAGCCTTCTTAGATATAATTATACCACAAATAAGAGTATATGTCCATATCTATTTGGTCAAAAATTGCACAATAATTTTGATAAAAAGTCTACTCTTTTTTGTGATAAAATAAGTTGGTTTACGGCATGTATCCGAAAATATTACCTTTAACGGAAATATATGGGTCAGTCACCAAGATATTCTGTAAGACTATCGGGTAAAAGTGTATCGTCAGAGTCAGAAGACAGCCGGTCAATCGCAATGTTGAGCTGCTGCATCTTCAGGTCAATTTTTTCTATCATTGTTGCACAGTTTAAAAGCTCTTCGCTTATGTGTCCGGCAACGGCATCTTTTTTCTTGTAGCGTATCTTATGCTCAAGACTTGCCCAGAAGTCCATTGCAACGGTTCTCAGCTGGATTTCTACCTTCACCCATTGCTCCTTATCAAGCATTCTCACGGGAACTTCAACGTGCATATGGTAGCTTCTGTAGCCGTTGGGTTTGGGGTGGCGTATATAATCCTTTATGTTAAGAATCTTTATATTGTTCAGTGTTTCAATGAAATTTGAAATACGATATATATCATTCTGAAACAGACAAACGATTCTTACTCCGGCTATATCCTCGATGTATGTTATAGCATTGTCTACTGTAGGTTCAAGACCTGTTTTTTCAAGCTTCCTTGCTATTGAGCTGGGGCGTTTCAGACGCATTTTTACGTGCTCAATAGGGTTAGAATGTCGTTTTGCAAAAAGCTCTTCCTGAATTGTGTCCACATACATATTTACAACTTTTAGTGCACTGCTGTACGGCAGCATTGCAAGTCGCAGATCGTGGTTTGTCATATTTTCTATTAGCATATTTACACAACCTTTCAATTGTATTATAGCATAATTTTGTGTAAATTGCAAGCGTGGATGTGTAAATTATATGTAAAATTATCAGCGTTTATTCATAAGATATTTTTCACGTGTTGCCAGACCGCCGCGAATGTGTCGTTCTGCTTTGTTTTTTTCGAGAACAGCGGCACAGCGGCGGTACAGGTCACGGTTGATTCGTAAAAGGCGTTCGTGAACGTCCTTGTGAACTGTGGACTTTGATACGTTAAAAACACGTGCAGCACCCCGTACAGTTGAATTGTTGTCAATTATATACTGTGCAATTTCAAGAACTCTGTCTTCGATATAATCCTTCATTATATACCCCCAGGAATTAACATTTTTCTGTACAATATATGAAGTAAATCCGGGGAATATTACGAAAGAAGCCGGGATTGAAAATTAATCCGTTAATTATATTATTACGGATACAAATTTTGCGGTTCTACTTGACAAAACGGTAAAAAAAGGATACAATAAAATTGTATTAATGTGTTTTGGAGATATTATATGAACTCAAGCTGTGATATGTGTATGAACTACGTGTATGATGAAGAATACGAGTGTTATGAATGTGCTGTAGATATGGACGAGGATGAAGCATACAGCCTGTTCTCGGATAGGCGCAGAGGCTGTCCGTATTTCCGTATGGGTGACGATTACACAATAGTGAGGAAACAGAATTGATATGATTAACTATGACAGTGTTTCGGATAATGAAATAGTAAAGCTTGCACAGGCAGGTGATGCATCGGCGCTTGAATCGGTTCTGATGCGATATAAACCGCTTGTTCACAAGAAGTCGCAGCCGTATTATCTTGCCGGCGGTGATGATGACGATATTGTTCAGGAGGGACTTATTGGCTTGTATAAAGCGGTGATGAGCTTTGATGAATCAAGATTTCCGCTGTTTAACGTGTTTGCAGGTGTGTGCATAGAGCGCAGAATAATTTCTGCAGTAAAAAAGGCTTCAAGACAAAAGCACAGTCCGCTCAATACATATGTATCGCTAAGTGCGGCATCTGATGAAGAGGGCGGAGCTGTTGTGAGCGATATTATCGGCGGAGGAAGCAATCCGGAGGATATTATTCTGGAGCGTGAAAGCTTTTCGGGGCTTGAGGATAAGATATATGATACGTTATCGCCGCTTGAGCTGAAGGTATTGCTGTGTATTGTAGACGGCAAATCGTATAAGGAAGCGGCAGAATGTCTGGGTAAGGACGTTAAAGCAATAGACAATGCAATGCAGAGAGTAAAGCGCAAGCTTGAGGTGGTTGCGTTTGATAATAACTAAAGAGGTATAGATATGTATACAGATAAGATAATTAAATGTAAAGAATGCGGCGGAGAATTTATGTTTTCAGCCGGTGAACAGGAGTTTTATGCAGAGAAGGGCTTTGGGACTCCTTCCAGATGTAAAGAGTGCAGAGTGAAAATAAAGCAGGCGAAACGCCGTGAGGTTGTTTTGTACGAAATAGTCTGTTCAAAATGCGGCGAGGTAGTATCTGTGCCGTTTGAGCCGAGGCACGACAGACCTGTTTTCTGCGGCGAATGCTATAAGGAACAGAAAGCATAATTTACATAGATTATACAGAGTGATAACTCAAGACAGAAACGATAGGTGTGTTATACACCCGAAACGAAAGGAATGAGATTATGAAATTCAGATTAAACAGAAAGCTGATACCGATACCTGACGATGCTGTGGTTGAACAGAACGAGATAATCGTAGAAATTCTCACGCTTGCTGAGTTTGACGAAAAGCATAAGGGCACATATCATCACGAGCTGCTTATGGACTCGATGGAGCATATACAGTATTCTAAAGTAGAAATTTTAAGAAGCTGTACGGTAGGTACTATCCTTATTCCTGATAAGCAGGATTTGCTTGAGAAGGAGTTTGGTTTCGGTTTTTATATACACAAGGGACATTTACTGTTCATTGACGATACTAACAGAATTCAGAAGATTGCGACTCGACTGCCTGAAATCAAGGCGACAGATACAACCTTAGAAGCAAGATTTTTTATTGAGCTTATAGAGTTTATTATTAATGATGATGTTTTGTATCTGCAGCGTTATGAGGATATGCTTGTATCGGTTGAGGAGGAGCTGCTTGATCACGATATTGATGATTTCCATACAGATATGCTTCGTTACAGAAGGGAAATTCTCACGTTGAACGGATACTATCAGCAGCTGACGGAGCTTTTGCAGATGCTCAGTGAAAATAAAAACGGCTTGTTTAATTTTGAGGACTGCCGTTTGCTCAGGGTAGTTTCGAACCGTGCAGACCGTCTTTACGACAATACGAAGATGCTCAGAGAATATACGGGTCAGCTTCGTGAAATGTATCAGGCACAGATTGACATAGCACAGAACAGAAATATGCGTATTCTTACCGTTGTAACATCGTTATTCATGCCTCTTACGCTTATAACCGGCTGGTTTGGTATGAACTTTAAGTTTATGCCGGAGCTTAGTTCAAAATACGGGTATATTGGCGTGATTGGCGTAAGCTTACTCGTTGTAATTGGTGAATTGATATTCTTTAAGAAAAAGAAATGGTTTGATTAAAAAAACAGGCTGCATATCACGATGTGCAGCCTGTTTTTTATCCGTAAATTACTTGTTTTCTGTGGTTGAGCCGAAACCGCCGTTTCTTACACCGTCGGCATCGTCATCAACGGTTATGCCGTATTCAAGGAATATTCCCTGACAGAAGCCGTCACCCTGTTTTAGCTCTACGGTTTTGTTCTCATTGGAATCGTTTGTTATCCGGCAGAATATATGTCCTTCGTTGTCACTGTTATAATAATCGCTGTCGATAATTCCAACAGTGTTATTAAGCTGCAGTCTGAACTTGAATCCGAGCCCGCTTCGGGGATAGAGCTTTAATACCCAGCCTTCGTCCATCTTTGCCCTTATGCCGGTAGGAATTTTCACGGTTTCGCCCGGCTTTAGCGTGATTGATGTCGGCGAGAAAAAGTCATATCCGGCAGAGCCGGTTGTGGCACGGCGGGGGAGCTTTATTGCGTTATAAATTTCCTCTGCTTCTGTACCGGGGAAATCATTTCCCCACGCTGATTTGAACTGTTCAAAGCTTACTTTTTCAAATTTTGCTATTCTTTTCATTGTGTACTTTCTCCTTTTTCTAATCTGTATGTTTTGCTTATTGTAACGGGATTGTCTAAAGACTCCAATATAAATATTTTAATTACGTCTATTTCTTTGTCCTCGGTGAACCGGAACGAGTTTGAGCCTTCCTCTGAAGCTGCATATGTAATCAATTTGGCAAGTGAACCGCTTTTGTATCCTGCAACGACTGCCGTTTTTCCGTTTCCAAGTACATTGTCCTGATTGACAATGTTTACTGTTATATATCCTCCGTCAGTGACTGAGGCTGAGCAAAGAGCCGGCAGACCGGGCTCCGGTGTTGATTCAGGCTCCGGTGTTGGTGTTGGTTCTTCGTCTGAATAATACTCTGCGAGCGCTTCAAGATTAAGTAAGCCATATCCGTAATAATAATCAAAATCAGTATCGCTGCTGTTCGGTACTGCACTGTCTCGTAAAAGAGCTTCTACCTGAGAAGGACTCAAATCCGGATCAGCTGTTTTTAATAGTGCTGCTGCCGCCACTGTGTAAGGACATGCCATTGAGGTGCCTGATTTTCTTGCGTATTTATTATTCAGTACCGTGCTGTAGACAGAGGTACCCGGTGCACAGACATCTACTGTTTCTCCGAAATTTGAATATGTGCTTGCAAAAACACCGTCAGATGCACAGGCTGAAACGGTTATAACATTGTCCATATTGGCAGGGAACACATAGTCCGTTGAGCTTTTTTCATTTCCGGCAGCGGTTACTATGGTAATGCCGTTTTTGATAAATCTGTTCAGCTGCGAAGAATACATTTTAAAATAATTTCCGGAAGGATCTGTAGCGCCCAGGCTAAGATTAATGATATCAGCTCCGTTATTTTTTGCAGATTTCATTGCAGCGAGAGTATCAATTATACTTCCATTGCCGGAGGCGTTGAGTGTTTTATATGCCAGTATTTCTACATTGGCGAGGGTGTTGTCACATACAATTCCTGCAACGTGTGTTCCGTGGCTGTGATCGTCCATAGGATCCGTGTCACTGTTGACATAGTCATAGCCTTTTATGACACGTCCTGAAAGGAAAGTATGGTTATAATCTACACCGGTATCAATAACAGCAACTGTTACTTTCGGCATATCTGCCACAGTGCCATAGTTATTATAGAGAGTATTTATAAAACAATCTGTCTCAATAAAATCTGAACCCCAGCTTAAATGTGACGAGGATATTGTTAAATCATATGTATTTTCAAACGCCGCACTATCGTAATCATCGCCTGTGGGAACAGAAACAACTGTATCGGGAATAACATCAAGCTCCGGATTTTTTACAAGCTCATTGTATGCTTTTTCGGCATCGGTATTTGTACTGTATAACAGCACATACATTCCGTCAGAATCGTTTACTGCTATTTCTGCTCCGCAATAATCAAATTCACTGTCTGAAAAAACAATAATTTTGTTTGAGGGGAAGCTGCCGGAATCGACAGCGTAAAGCACCGGTGCATTGTCTGTCAGCTCGTGAACAATCTTTGTCAGTTCGTATGTGTCCGATGCGGATATAACCTCTGTTGCAGTTTCTGCGAAAACGCTGTGCTGAGCCGATAGTGATGAAAATAATACCGAATACGCTATTAAAAATAATAGATATTTTTTCATGCTCATCATCTCACAATTATTAGTTTACATATATATTTTACCACAAATGTATCAATTTATCAAGATATAAAACTACAGTCAGAAATTAAGATGGTGCATATCTCGTGGAAAGAGCGAAGCTTCTTTTATGTTTTCGAGATTCAACAGACCTGCCACAAGGCGTTCAAGACCGGTGCCTGCTCCGCCGTGAGGAGGCAGTGCGTGGCGGTGAAGATTAAGATAGCTATCCCAATTTTCGTCAAGCGTGTCTGTGTAGCTTAAAAGCTTATTTAATTGTCCGGTATAGTCATGGATTTTTCTGTTGCCGTATGTTATTTCTCTGCCCTTGTAAATCAAAACAAAGGTTTCTGAAAATGCGGCATTATTGCGGCAGTCCATAATATAAAAAGGCTGTTTTTCAGACGGCAAATGTGTGACAAATATAAAATCACTGTCAAAGCTTGTTTTCGCATATTCACAAAGCCTTGCTTCGTCTGTCGGGTCAAGAGCAGACTGTGAAGTGTCTTTTCCCAGCATCTTTATAGCATCTGAAAATGAAATCACAGGTATAGATGTAATTGAGGGCAGTTTTACATCAAGCAATTTTAGTTCATGCAAGTATTCTTTGGCAAGATACGTTGCTATGTGTTTAAGTAATGCTGTCTGCACCTGCATTAGTTCTGAAATATCAGTAACAAAAGCCATTTCAAAATCGAGCCGCATATATTCGCTCAGGTGACGTGTACTGTTATGCTTGTCAGCACGGAATGCGTGTGTGATTTCATATACACGCTCAAAAGCTGCAACAGCTGCCTGTCTGGCATACACTGAATTATTCGTAAGCACAGCATCGTTATCAAAATATTTCAATTTAAAAAGCCGGGAATCCTTTTGCTTGGCATCAGCCGCTATATCTGATGTGTGCAGTCTTGTAAACTGATTGCTTTTCATAAAATCCTCAAATGCGTTTGAAACACCTTCTGAAATTTTTATTATTGCACGCTGATGCGGGTGTCGTAAGGCAAGATGACGATGCTCAAGATTAGCTTCAAGAGTACAGTTCATAACCTTGTCGGAAATGTTTAAAGGGAAATCTTCTGACGGAGCGGAAAGAGGTGAAAAATTCTGCAGGGTTATCTCATATCCGAGCTCCGTTCTTGGTTCTTCTTTTACTGTCCCTAAAAATTTAATATATGTCCCTTCGGGAGCGTCATTCAGAGAAGCTTTACAAAGTTCGGATATATATACGCCCTGAAGAATATACCTGCCTGTACGCAAATCAACAAAGGTAAAGCCTGAACCCTTGTGTATTTTATGTACACAGGCAAAGCCTGTGATTGTACTGCCCGAAGTCTCTTTCAGTATTTCGGGTGTAATAATGTTTAAAGATAAAGTGCCGTCTATGCTTTGCATAATCATATCTCCTTTAGTTTTTCTGTAAGAACTTTTTTGACAAGTGCAGGGTTTGCGTTTTTTCCGCATTTGCGCATAGTCTGTCCCATAATATAGCCGAAAAGCTTTTCTTCACCGTTTCTGTATTGAACCACAAGCTCGTGGTTGTTCTTCATAACCTCATCTGCTGCCCGAATAACGGAGTCGGTATCGTCGCTTATAATATATCCGTTGTTGTGTGCAATTTCTGTCGGATTACCGCCGCTGTAAAACATAATAGAAATTATCTCCTTGGCGGAATTGTTTGAAATTTTTCCCGATGCCAGAAGTCCGGCAGCTTCTGCAAGCTCTGACGGTGTGAATTTTGCCGACGATATATTCATTCCGCTTGTGTTGATGCAGCGGCTTACCTCACCCAGCATAAGCTTTGCTGTCAGTTTGTAGTCAGGGAACAGCTTTACAGAGCAATCGTAGAAGTCTGAAAAAGCTTTTTGTGCCGTAATCAGTACGGCAGCTTCATATGACAGTCCGTATTCTCCGGTATAGCGTCTGATTCGTTCCTGAGGAGGCTCGGGTAATGAACGGCTGATAAGTGTTATATCGTCATCTGTTAAAGTAACAGGGGGAAGGTCAGGCTCCGGAAAATACCGGTAGTCATCTGCTTCCTCTTTTGTGCGCAATGATATTGTCGTGCCGCTTGCTTCGTCAAAACGGCATGTTTGCCGGTTAGGCTTTTCGCCATTATCAAGCAGTTCGGATTGTCTTTTTATTTCATAGTTAATTGCAGCTGTGATTGCTTTTACGGAATTAAGATTTTTTATTTCTGTACGTGCTCCAAGCTCGCTTGTGCCGCTTTTTGTAAGGGATATGTTTACGTCAACACGTAATGAGCCTTGCTCCATGCGGCAGTCGCATACATCTGCGTATTTCAGCCTCAGAGATAGCTGCTTTATAAATTCTGCAACTTCCTCGGGGGTGCTGAAATCGGGTTCGGTTACTATTTCTATCAGAGGAACTCCGCAGCGATTATAATCAATCATAGAAATGCCGCACTGATGAATAAGCTTTCCTGCATCTTCTTCAAGCTGTATCCGGTTAATTCTTATTCTGTTACCGTTTGTCAGGTCTATATATCCGCCGGAGCATATAGGGTGCCGCAGCTGAGTTATCTGATATGCCTTTGGAGAATCGGGATAGAAATAGTTTTTACGTTCAAATAAGCTGTATTTGTTGATTGTACAGCCTGAAATAAGCCCTGCTTTAACTGCGAGTGAAACTGCGTTTCTGTTCAGGACGGGGAGTGAGCCGGGCATACCTGTACAAACAGGGCAGGTGCGTGTGTTGGCATCGCCGCCGAATCCGTTTTTGCAAAAACAGAAAATTTTTGATTTTGTCAAAAGCTCACAGTGTATTTCAAGACCTATAACCGGTTGATGTTTCATAGAACGCACCTCTTTCTGCCAAAGCTTTGCTCAAAACGGTCACATAATGCTATGATTGTTCTTTCATCGAACGCCTTTCCTGTTATACTCATACCGACAGGCATACCTTCATCTGAATAACCGCATGTTGTTGAAATAACCGGCAGCCCCGCAAGGTTAGGAGGAACTGTGCATATATCCTCGCATAATGCATCTGATGGGGTAGTTACAATTCCGTGTTTGTATGACGATTTCGGCGTTGTGGGTGTGATGACAGCATCACAGGTTCTGAAAATATCAGCATACTCAAGCTTTATTTTTTCACGAATAGCACACGCTTTTTTATAATAATCGTCATATAGTCCTGGTGAAAGGAGATAGTTACCGAGAATTATCCGGTGCTTGACTGATGCTCCGAAGGCTTCGGTCCGTGAGCTTTTTACAAGCTCAGAATATGATGTGTGTTCTTTGCTGCAGTAGCCGTATCTGATTCCGTCAAATTTTGCCAGATTGGAACTGACTTCGGCTGATGAAATGATATAGTAAGCCTGAACTGCATATTTCAGGGACGGAAGTGAACATTCTACTATTTCACAGCCAGCGGATTTGTAAAAATCAACAGCAGAAAGTACAGCTTTATAAACGCACTCATCAGTTGATTCAAAAAATTCTCTTGGTATTCCGAGCTTCAGCTTTGACACATCGGTGTCTGTTACAGCAGTATAATCACCTGCTGATTTGTGTGATGATGTAGAATCATTTATATCATAGCCATGAACGGCATTCAATACATAACCGGTGTCTATGGCACTGTTTACCATAATGCCTATGCAATCAAGCGAAGATGCGTATGGGATAAGTCCGTAGCGTGAAATAGCTCCGTAGGTAGGCTTAAGCCCGGTTATACCGCACAGTGCCGCAGGCTGAGTTGTTGAACCGCCTGTATCGGAGGAAAGCGATGCTGCACATAAATCCGCGGCAACCGCTGCTGCTGAACCGCCCGACGAGCCGCCTGGTGAACAGTCAGTATTATACGGATTGTTTGTTCTCCCGAAATACGACGTAGCAGAAGAACTGCCTATAGCAAACTCGTCCATATTCGTTTTGCCTAAGATTACTGCGTTTACAGCCTTGAGTTTCTTTACAGCTGTAGCGTCGTATGTCGGAGTGAAGCTTTCAAGCATACGTGATGCACAGGTAGTGCGGAGATTTTCTGTGCAGATATTGTCTTTTATTGCAAAAGGTATACCGGTGAGGAAATCTGCTTTTCCGCTGTCAATTACAGTCTGTGCCTGCTTTGCCTGCTCTCCTGCCGTATCTTCGCATACGGAGATATAGCAATTAAGCTTACTGTTATGCTCTTTTATTCTTTTTATATATTCGCTTGCAAGCTCAGCAGCGCCGATTTTGTGTGTATCAAGAGCTTGTCTTAAACAGGGAAGGTTCATTATAATTATCTCCTAAATGATTTTTGGTACAGTGAAATAACCGTTCTTTTTGTTGTCGGTATTTTTCAGTGCTTCGCTTTGCGTATGTTCCTGACAATGTTCGTCAGGGCGTAAATCGGAGAAGGGGATAGCGGTACGTGAGCAGAGGTCTGTGACGTCAGGGAAACTGCGTACAGTGTCGAGCATTTCTGTTACGTCAGACATATATTCAAGCATAGTATCAAATTCATAATCCGTAAATTTCAGCATAGACAGCTCTGCCATATGCTTTGCCGTATCTTTGTTAAACATAATAAATCTCCTGTGAAGTAAGAAAAGTACCTTCTATCCGTATAGAAGGTACTTAATTGTTAGTGTGCCATATAATAACTGCCGCTCAGGTTTTCGGTGCGGATAAGCTCACCTGCACTGTTGTATACCTGTCTTACGGAACGTACAGTGGTATTTCCGTTGGTTTTACTTGATGAATTTATAATTTTTACCGTTCTTGGGTCATCACGCTGTGTGCCGATAATGCTTACTGTCAATGAATAGCCCGATGTTGAAGCCGTTATCTTTATAGGATATCCGGTGTTGTTCAGGAACTTGAAATCAACGCCGGAATCAGCAACTGTTGCATCCTGACCGAGCGGACAGTAATTAACCGCAAACATATGCGATGTACGGGTCACTATTGAAAGGTCAGAATACAATACTGCGTTATAGAGTGTTGAGCTGACCTGACAGGTTCCGCCGCCTATGCCTTCTACCGATTCGCCGTTAACGTATTCGGTTGCGGTGAAAAATCCGTTGGCAACCGAACGCTTTCCGACTGTATCGTTGAATGAGAATACCTCATTGGGAGCAATTATTTTACCGTTTATTCTGCTTGCCGCATTCTTTACGTTTGCACAACGGTTGGAGGTGGAGCCACCAAAATTCGTTGTGTACGATGCAAGCGTGGCATTAAAGAGCTTTGCTTGAAGCTGCTCGGCTGTGATGTCGGCGTAAGAGGTGTAATACGGAATATACACTGTTTCGCCGCCCTCATACAGTTGTGAAACGAGTCGTGTGGTTTCCTCTATATCCAGATAACGTCCCGGAATTTCAGGGATTATATTTACATTGTTATCCTGGTACTGGAACCAGGCAATGACTGGGTTTGCGTATGCAAAAGCATCTATATCCTCAGCTGTGTATGTGCGTGGAGATGCTGATTCAAGCGTAACGTAGATGTTGCTGAATCGCTCGTTCTCAATCGCTTCTGTTATCTGTTCGTATGCTTTGTCTGTGTTGTTGTTAAAGCCTGTGTGACCGGGTGTGCATATTATAACACCGTCGCCGATTTCGAGCTTATGCTCAACAAGCTCGCCGTGAACCTGAACACCAAATTCACCAAGCTTTGCACGTAAAAAATCCTCGTTAACGTCTGCCTGCGGTACCACGGTGTGCCTTACAAACAGCTGCATTGCATTTCTGAATCCGTCAGCAAGAACATTACTTGTTTTACCGTAATTCATTGCTTTTGATACTGTTTCGTCTATTCGTGGGGTAAGCCCAACATCTGCGCCGTTTATGCTGAAGGTCTGACCTCCGCACAAAAGCGTTATGTTCTGATTATCCAGCAGAGTGGATTTGCGAACCTTCTCAAGTGCCTCCGCATAAGTAAGATTGCTTACGTTTATATTTTCGATATAAACATTGCGTCCCATTGTTTCGGCAGGGATTGTGCAGCAACCGTATATGTATACTGCAATGACTGCCGCTGCTGATACAGAGAGCGTAATAATCGTGCTGCGAAACGCTGTGCGATGCTCTGCGCAAATCTCTTTAAAGGATTTGCGAGGCTTTTTTTCGGGTGGTGCGTCTGCGGTGTCAGCTTCATCGGATTCTGCGTTAATCGTTTCGTCAGGTGTTTCTAAATCAGACTGTTCATCGGCTTCGGAAACTTCAGCATCAGCTTCCGGTTCAGATTCCGGTTCAGATGTTTCAAAAGACTCCGTTACGTCGTTTTCAGAGGTTACTGCGTCTGTTTCAACAGATTCGGATTGCGATTCCTCAGCGTCTGCGGCTTCGGAAACCTTTTCTATCAGATTTTCGGATGCGGCTTTTTTAAATTCTTCTCTTGATACCGGCTTACTTTCTCTGATTGGTGAAAAATCGTCCTCCTCCTCGTCTTCGGCAGTGTTTATATCTTCTTCAGTTTCCTCAATTTCTTCAGGTTCAGGTAAATTGTTATTTTTTCTTCGCCAAAATCCCATATGCTAACATCCTTTCACTTATGGAAAAAACTTGTTGAATTCGTTAATATATTTGGTATATTCCTTTAAAAATGCATATACGTGTTTGTTTTTCGAGAGTAAAACAAATGCCTTTTTCACCGCATTGATGAAGGCTTCGTTATATTCGTCAAGATACAGTGTTTTTGCAAGCGGACATACGCTTTTTGCACGTGGGTCGGTTATGATTCTGATTTCTCCGTTCTCATCAAGTACGGGAGTGAGCGGAAAAATTCGGCATGCCAGCGGACGTACATATCTGTCGCAGCCGCCTTCACAAAACACGATCGGTGTTTTTTTGACAGTTCCGTTATCGTCATATTCAAGATCAGACAGCTCTATTCTGAACCCGTCAGGCTTGAGCAGCTTATAAACAGATGCTTCGCCGGGGAACAAAAACATTCCCGAATCGTCTCCCGAGCAGCAGGCGGCAGAGCATAGCTTGCCACAATCTACAGGCAGCGGAGTGGTGTTGTCAAACAATCTGTATATCTGTAAATAAATATATGCACTGTTCATTATATCCCTCTTAAATACAATATAGTTATACTACTCAAAATTATAACACATTAAACGTGATAAAACAAGGTTTTTTTCGATTTTAACATAAATGTGATGATATTGTAATAATTTTGTTTTTTTTGGTTAAAAGCTTGCAAAAATGCTTGTAATATGATAAAATAAGTAAGTATAATGAAAAGTCTGTACTTTTTTGAGGATAGAAAGGTAGATAGAAAATGCCAAAAAAAAGCGAATACAGTAATGAATCAATAAAAAAACTAAATGATGAAGAAAGAGTGCGTTTGCGTCCGGCGGTAATTTTTGGATCAGACGGACTGGAGGGCTGCGAGCACTCGTTTTTTGAGATACTTTCAAACTCTATTGATGAGGCAAGAGAGGGATACGGTGAGCTTATTGAAGTAACCAGATTTCTTGATAAATCAATAGAGGTGCGTGACCACGGCAGAGGTGTACCGCTTGACTACAATGAGGCTGAAAAGTGCTTTAACTGGGAGCTGGTATACTGCGAGCTTTATGCCGGAGGTAAGTATGATAATAACAAGGGCGGAACCTATGAATACAGCTTGGGACTTAACGGTCTTGGTGCCTGTGCAACACAGTATTCATCCGAATATATGGATGTAGAGGTTATAAGAGATAAGACCAAGTATACGCTTCATTTTGAAAAGGGTAAAAATATAGGCGGTCTTACTAAAGAGCCTGTACGAAGCGTCAAAACGGGTACCGTTCAGAAATGGAGACCTGATACCGAGGTATTTACGGATATAGATATACCGCTTGAGTTCTATCAGGATGTTTTGAATAAGCAGGCTATGGTAAATGCAGGACTGAAGTTTGTGCTTTATAATGAAACAGCTGAAGGTCTTGAAATGTACGAGTATTACTACGAAAAGGGTATAGTGGATTATGTATCCGAATCGGTAGGCGAGGGTGCTATCACAACTGTTGAAACATGGGAATGTGAAAGGACAGGTCGTGACCGTGAGGACAAGGACGATTACAAGATGAAGATGCAGATTGCGTTCTGCTTCTCAAACAAGGTAAACTTCCTTGAATACTATCATAACTCAAGCTTCCTTGAGCATGGCGGTTCACCTGATAAGGCTGTGAAAAATGCGTTCGTATACGCAATCGACCAGTATATGAAAACAAATAACAAGTACAATAAGAATGAGTCAAGAATTACGTTTACAGATGTTGCTGACTGTCTTGCACTTGTTATTAACTCGTTCTCGACACAGACAAGCTACGAGAATCAGACAAAAAAAGCTATAAACAACAAGTTTATTCAGGATGCAATGACGGATTTCCTGCGTCATCAGCTTGAAGTATACTTCATAGAGAACAGAGCTGACGCAGAAAAGATTTCAAATCAGGTGCTTGTAAATAAGCGAAGCCGTGAAAATGCGGAAAAAGCAAGAATTGATATTAAGAAAAAGCTTACCGGCACAATGGACGTTACAAACAGAGTAGAAAAGTTCGTAGACTGCCGAAGCAAGGATGTTACCCAGCGTGAAGTGTATATCGTTGAGGGTGACTCGGCACTTGGTTCGTGTAAGCTTGCACGTGATGCGTCATTTCAGGCTATTATGCCTATAAGAGGTAAGATACTTAACTGTCTGAAGGCGGATTATCCGAAAATATTCAAGAGTGATGTTATAATAGACCTTTTAAAGGTTTTGGGCTGCGGTGTTGAAATAAAATCGGCACATAACAAGAATCTTGACAGCTTTAATCTTGATAACTTAAGATGGGACAAGGTTATAATCTGTACCGATGCCGATGTTGACGGCTTCCAGATCAGAACCTTGCTTCTTACTATGA
>CAYMCT010000007.1:0-16734 GCA_964389075.1 uncultured Lachnospiraceae bacterium | reverse complement strand
TTGTCGATTATAATTTCAAGATACACAGCATAACATCATCAGCCACAACCTTGGGAGCTACAGTAAAGGTAACACTTACGGCAAACAATAACGGTGGAACGGTATATTCCAATCCTATAGCGGTAGTTGCAGTATTTGATGAAAGCGGACGTTTTGTTGGTGCAACAACAAACAGAAGCATCAGTGGAACGGCTGTTGCATACACATTTGACATACCTTGTAATTTAGAGCGTGAGAAAGAGTACGAAGTAAAGGCAATGCTGTTAAATGTCGGCAACTCATTTCTTTCGCTTACAGATAACAGAGCAGAAACAGTAATTGTTCCGAAAGCAACAGCATTAAAGCAGGTTAAGTCTGAAATAGAGGCAGAATATACTGCTACGGTAACAGCTGAAGAGCTTGGACTTAATTAAGGAGGTAGTGTAAAATGAAAAAAACAATGATTTTTACAGCTGTATTGACAGCTTTGATGCTGCAACCTGTAGCTTATGCTGATGTGCCGGATGGGGTAACGGATTATTCAGACAATTATTATGCAATCGAGAATACTCTTGATGTCGACACTGCCGATGATTCTGCAACAATAGTTCTTATATTAAAGGTTGATTCAACGGACGATACGGAGTTTGAGGATTCTGATATTGTGTATGTTAATCAAGATGATTCAACCTTCAGTTCAATGAGTGGATTTATGATTAAGAACAACCCAGAAGAAGGACTTTATAAGGTAATACTCGATGATGAAATAAGCTATTTTGAAATAGGAACTATTATTAAAACAACAGATATACCGGCGGTTGGGAATGATATAGTTGAGTACAGTGATTCTAACGGTAATACAGTTTATAAAAAAGGCTTTTTAGCAACTGTATCGGCTGATGATTATTTAAACTGTACTTCTATAAAACTTGTGGATGATCAGGTTGTGGGTGCGTGGTCACTGGCAGATAATGAAGCGGATTATGACACAGGCAAAACGGTGACATCAGGCAGTGCAGAAATTATATTAGGAATACAGATAAACAATATTCCTTATAAGGTAATAGCTGAAAATCTTGAGATATATTTGAGCGATGACGGTGTAGAAGCGGTTAGTGAGGAGGTGGCACAGTGAGAAATTATGAATTTCCAAAAATAAAAATATTAATATTCGAAGATGAGATAACAACACAGGCAGAAGCAACTCAGTCGTTGGTGCCAACACTTGCGGCTACATACAAAGAATCGCTGGAACAGCATGTAGAAACAAAAATATACAGTGTTGATTTCAAAAAAGCAATCGAATTCAAATAATGAAGAATAACTATGAAGAAGTATGTGAAAGCTTTAAGTGAAGCTTGTTTGATAGAAAATAAATAACAGGAGAATTACAATGAAAATAGATATTGATAAAAATTATTCCTTTTCGGAGAACGGAAAATACTTAAATGTAACCACACCACACACACCGGGTAAGTGGGATTACTTTCTGTACACATCAGATTTCTACGGCGATTATGATATACATATGCAGGGTAAAATTGCTCGTATGGACGGATATATTCCAACAGAACTTACGCAGGGCTACAGATATTTCTATATAAAGGATAACAAAACGGGTGAGGTATGGAACCCGAACTATCTTCCGCTCCATACAGAGAGCGACAGCTATGTAAGAACTTATTGCTCGGAGAAAATGGGACTGGTTTCCAAGAAAAACGGAATAAAATTTGATATGTCCGTATTTGTTCCACTCGAGGGCGTGCGTGAAATATGGACAATTAAATTAACGAACAATTCAAATGAAGCACGTGATATTGATTTGTTTACTGCCACAGGCATGGGCAAGCACTCAACAATGGGCGGGGACAGTAAATATGAGGACGGCTATATCTGTCAGTTTATGTTCCCATACCATGTGTATTATGATGAAAAAGAAAAGGTCGAAAAGGAAAAGAAGCCGTATATTTATATGATGTGCGATACAATGCCGGATTCATATGATATGAGTCAGAGAAGATTTTTCGGCAGTGATGATATAACGGGAATGCCTGAAGCAGTGAAGAACGGATTTTGTTCAAATATTACTGCTGAAGCCGAGGATTATTGCGGAGCAATGCAGCATAAGCTGATGCTTGGTGTCGGTGAAACAAAGGAAATCAACTTTATGGTTGGTAATGCGATGACTAAAGATGAGGTTAAGTCATTAAAGGCAAACTTTACAAAGGAATACATAGCAGAGGAAAGTAAAAAGAACGCTGAATACTGGTCAGGTGTATGTAGTGAGTTTACGGTGAATACACCAATTCCTGAACTCAACTATATAATGAATTACCACATAAAAAAGCAGTCAATATTCCTTTCAAAGCTCAACCGAAAGGGGACATATTCACCTATAAGAAATCGTTTTCAGGACTCAATGGGTGCGGCATTTGGTGAAATTGAAACAGCGAAAAAAATAATGCTTGAATCGCTTGCGCGTCAAAGACGTGACGGAGGAGTTCAGCAATGGTATATGGTAGACGGCAGTGCTCCGAGAGCATTGTGTCTTTTAAATCACTGTGACGGACCGTTGTGGATTGTGATTTGTATGATAGTTCTTGCAAATCAAATGGGCGATGAAAGCATATATGATACTATGATGCCATATATTGACGGCGGAGAAGATACATATTATCAGCATCTTGTAAACGCTGTATTTTATATGAGCGGACAGCTTGGCAGGCACGGGCTTTGCTTAATGAAAGACGGTGACTGGACAGATCCGGCAAACGGTTCGGGCAGACTGGGCAGAGGCGAGTCAACGTGGGCAACCCATACACTTGTTTATTGTATTAATGAGCTTGAAAAGGTAAGTGTAAAGCGTGGTGATGTAAAGACCATTGAATTAATGCGGGATATAAGAGAAAAGCTTATAAACGCACTCAACACATATGCATGGAGTGAGGACAGATACGTTACCGGTTTTGACGATGACGGTATGCCGTTCGGTGATAAGGCGGATGATGACAGAGTATTTTTAAACTCACAGACTTGGGCAATAATTGCCGGTGTAGCTGATGCAGAAAAGCAGGCAAAGATAAAGGAAACGTTAAAGAGATTAAAAACACCATTCGGACATTTGGTTGTTTATCCTGCATTTGAGGGCTGGAACGGAACGTGGGGTAGAATAAGCGTTAAAAAATCGGGTACAACAGAAAACGGCGCTGTATACTGCCATGCATCAATTTTTAAGGCGTTTGCAGAAGCGGTTACAGGCAATCCTGAGGAAGCCATTAAAGATATACTTGAAGTTATGCCTACAAATCCGAATAATCCTGTAAGCAGAAACGGACAGTTGCCATTGTATATTCCTAATTATTATTACGGTCTGGCAGATTCTCCGAACTATGGACGTTCAAGCAATAACTATGGAACAGGTACAATCGCATGGATAGCCCTGACCTTACTTGAAAAGATTTTTGGTGTGGAGAAAACGGTATACGGTATAAAGCTGACGCCTAATCTTCCTGAGGACTGGGATAACGTATCTTGTACAAGAAAGTTTAAAAACGCAACGTATAATGTTACATATAAAAAGGGTGCAAAAGGAATAACTGTAAACGGTGAAACGTTTGACGGCGAATATTTGCCGTATGAACCTGATAAGACATATCATGTTATTTTTGGAATATAAGTCCCAAAGGAGCTGTCTTTTGATAGCTCCTTTTATCAATTTTATGTAAAATCTACCTTCAAATATAAGATAAATTATGAATAATTTATGAAAATATGACAAAGAAAACAGAATTGTACACATTTAAAAAATCATAGGAAACTGTTAAAATTATAGATAGAATAAAACAGATGTGCCATAACTGATTATATGGTATGTTAACATAAATTAATACTTGCAAGAAAAGGAGGAGATACAATGATAAAGAAAACAGCAGTAGTATTGGCTGCCGCTATGATGCTTGGTCAGAATGCGTATGCGGCTTGTGACATAAGCGTCAACAACTCAAAAGTCACACTGAACTTATCAGAATTCAGCGGGTACAATGAAGTAATGATAAGAGTGTTCCGTGAAGGTAAGAATGGAAGTGATTTATACAGTACCGAAGATATGATGGAAGTTATTGCGTATCAGACACAGGTAACCACGGACAAGAATGGTAAAGCAACAGTTTCATTTTATCTTGATAAAAGCGGCGATTACACAATAGAATTAGGCGAGTTTGGCAAGCTGTCAACAGAAACGTATTCTCTTGTGGAATATGCAGATATAAATTACAGCCTTAATATTATAAATGATATAAACACTGCAATAAAAAACAGAGATGATGTGACAGTAAAGACAAAAATAGAAGGAAACTATGTTACATTAAATTTAAATGCAGAGCTATACGAAGCCTTGGACGGTGCTGAGTATGATAAAGTGTACAGTTTAATTGCAAACGGAGAAGCAACGGACAGTGTGGATGGTTTGGGAAAGCTTCTTAATACTGCTGCACTGATTGTGAAAATGCAAGGTATGTCAGATTCCGAAGCCAAAGAATATTTTGATTTAAACGTATCAAAAACACTTTTTGCTGACAGTGGAATGTATAAGATATACAGCGAATATATGTCAAAGACCGCAAAAGAGGATCTAATTGCAAAGGTGTTGGATACAGAAATAGTATCCTGTCACGATGCACTTGATAAATACACAGAAACTGCGGCTGTAGATGCAATTAATAATGCTTTGGGTGCGGATACTGTAAGGGGAGTACTATCAGCTTGCGAAAAAGAACTGGGAATAGATATTTCAGAATGTGAAGCATTAAAAAATCCGTCAGCTGTATACCAGGCACTATGCGGTTCGGGAGTTACAAGCTTTGAGAGCATAGCCGGAAAATTTGAAACAGAATATAATAATCAGAAAAAAGCAGAAAACAGTTCATCGGACAAAAAAGGCGGTTCCGGTGGCGGTGGCGGCGGTGGTGGTTCGTCCCCGATTATCGTGAGAGATCCTGAAACAATAGTAAAAAAAGACGAGGCAGCAACAGAACAGCCCGAAACGATTATAGAAGATACAGTTGGAAATTATAAAGCCTTTACCGACCTTAACGGTTATGCGTGGGCAGAAAACAGTATATATGAGCTTTATGAAAAAGGCATTGTTTCAGGCAGAGGCGATAATGCATTTGCACCGGGTGATGCTGTAACAAGAGAAGAATTTATAAAGCTTATAACAACAGCTTTAAACATCTACAATCCAGATGCAAAAAGCAGCTTTACAGATGTTCCGTCGGGCTCGTGGTATGAAAGCTATGTTGCAAGCGGTGTTGAACACGGGATTATTAACGGTATATCTGACACCATGTTCGGTACAGGCAATAATATAACACGTCAGGATGTTGCGGTAATAATCTATCGGGCAATTGGTGGCGGCAATTCTGACACAATAACTGTGAATGATATTGCAGACGGAGCATTAATTTCTGATTATGCAACCGAAGCCGTTACAAAGATGTATGAGCTCGGAATTTTAACAGGTAATGATGACGGTACATTCAAGCCGACAAACAGTACAACAAGAGCAGAAGCGGCGGTTATTATAAGCAGAATGCTGAATATGCTGTAAAGGAGGTAGAGGGACATGAAATTATTTAAATTTGCTGTGACAACAGTGTTGCTCAGTACGTGTCTTGCTATTTCGGCAAGTGCTGAAAATATGTTTTCGGAAGAGGATTTGCAGCGTTATGAAAACAATATTGGATTTCTTAATGAAATCGGAGTAATGGAATACAGTGATAACATTACTCGGACCGTAACCAGAGGTGAGTTTGCAAAGGTACTTACAGCGTTGAACGGCACAGGTGCATCGGTCAGCGGAGTATCAGCGTTTACTGATGTAACCGATACAACAGAATATGCCGATTACATTAATACAGTAGCTTCTCTGGGCTTTATGAACGGCTACGGCGGCGGACTTTTCGGAGCGGAAGATACCCTTACATATGAGCAAGCTGTGTATGGTCTTGTAAGGGTTTTAGGATACGGTGGTATTGTTGAAAACAATATTGCATCATATTCCTCGCAGGCATCTCAGTTAGGACTGTATGACAGTACATATGGCGGCGGCAATTACCCTATAACCTATGGTAGCTTGTCGATAATGGTGATGAATACACTTGAAGCAAATTATCTTGAATACGATATAAACGATAAATCGACATCGCCAAGCGATGACACGCTTCTTGAAAAGATATTCGATTTAGAAAGGTATACAGGTGTGGTTACATCAACTTCGGTTACCTCACTTAATTCTGCTGATGGTGTCGGTAAGAACAATATTGAGATTGATAATGAGGTTTATTATTGCGAGGTACCGTCTGACGATTATCTTGGCTATACCGTTGATTATTATGTGGATAGCGAAGATGAGGCTGTATATTTCACTAAGCATCTGTCAAAAAACGAGGATTTCACAATAAACGCAGAGCAGATAGAAAACTATGCAAACCGTGCATATACATATAAAAGCTCAAACGGCAGAAATAAAATTGAAAAAATACCAAGCGGATGCAGCGTTATCTATAACGGCAGAGCAATAACAGGTGAAGCTGATATAGATATGCACATAAAGAACGGTGAGCTGTTGTTTATTGATAATAACAAGGATGGCGACTGGGATGTTGTAAAAATCACCGATATTAAAGCGATGGTAGTAGGAGTAGTAAACACAGAGGATTATACAATCCGTGACAAGTTTGACCGGCGTAATATTCTTGATTTACAGGATGCATATGACAATGAGATGCTTACATTGAAGAATTATCAGGGACTTGCTTGCGAAATAGATGACATTTCGGAGGGCAATGTAATATCGATAATAATGAGTGCAGATGGTCAGATTGCAGAGGTTCATGTGAGCAAAACCAAGAAAAATGGCTCGGTTGAACGATATGCTGTAGATGAGTTTATTCAGGTAGGCGGTGAAGAGTTCCCGATACGTGGGGGTGAGCTTACAGGTGATGTGGCAGAGAGAGGTAAAGGTACATTGTACGTTGACGTTTTTGGATACGGTATTTACTTCGAAAGAACATCAACAGGTATGAGCTACGGCTATGTTACAAAAGTGTTTGAGGACCCGGCGTATGAAACCTATGGAATAAAGATTTATGATTTTGATACAGCAACATTAAAATCATTTTTCTTTGATACAAAGGTAACTGTAGACGGAATCGGCATCAGTAATCCTGACAGCGTTGTAAGTGAACTGCGTGAAGGAGAAATGACAAAACCTCAGATTATAGGCTACAGCCTAAATACTGACAGTGAAATAAACAAGATGGATACACTTGCATATAATGAGGGAAAAGAAGCAGAGGGAACGCTGAGACTTCATACAACCTCAACTTCGGGAGTGGGCTACAGAAATGAAATGTCGTGCTTCCGTGACGGTAAGACATTCACAAATGCTTCAACAAAGTTTATAAAGATTCCGAGTGCCGGTGAGAGCATGGGTGAAGAAGATTTTATGATTTTTTCTACTTCAGACCTCTCAAATGACGGCAAGTATAAGTTTACATCTTATCTGACAGGCGAGAACAAGTTGTCGGCTGATTATGTTCTTATGACATCTACAGATAACCTTACAATATTCGGTATTGTTAAGGACACACGCTTAACGGTGGATGATGACGGCGAAGAAATGTATGAGGTAAATCTATATACACAGTCAGGCTCATTGATAACGGTGTATGCGGAACGTGACTATATCGAAAAGGCACCTGCCTATAACACCGGCTCAGGTTCATACAGAATAGAAAAAGGTGATGTTATTTCGTATCTTGTAATGACCGATGCGAATGGTGAAAGCAAGGTACAGGATGCACAGATTATATTCGACTATGATGAGGACGGAGACAGCCGTTATCTCGGTGGTTCAAATCCGTATATCAACTGGGGAAGCTCAGGTGTAAACTTCTATTGCGGTAATGTGTATTCAAGAGAGAGCAATCTGATTGGCATGACCGATGATGCGTTAGAGGGTGAAGTGCCTGAATATACAACAGATCAGCTCCAGCTTATGACGTTAGACCGTGGAACCGTGTTCAAGATGCAGGAGGGCAGAAAGAACGAGGTTGTTGCCGGCAAGACGAGCGAGATTCTTGATTATGAATCTGCAGGCGAAGAACATTCGAAGGTGTTCGTGTACTTAGCATCGCTTGTAGTAAGAATGATATATATTTATGATTAATAAAGAAAGGAATATAAGAATTATGAACGTAAAAAAGATTATGACAGGAGCTCTTGCGCTTGCAATGGCTGCATCAGTACTGACAATTACAGGCTGTAAAAAGGACAGCAAGGTTGATGCTGACGGCAACGTGATACTTGATTGGTATACAATGAAGCTTGTTGATAACACATCAAGCGAAGAAGCGGTAGAAAATGCTGTGAACGAGATGATACACGCAAAGGGAATAAAAGCCTCAATCGACTTGCACCTTATTGAAAAGGGAAGCTATTACGAGAAGATGAATACAATGATTCTCGGTGGTGAAGAGTTTGATATTTGTTTCCAGTCGGATGCCTCGAAGTTTGTAAGCAACGTAAAGAAAGATGCTTTTGTTGAGCTTACGGATGATATGCTTAACGAATATGCCCCTGATATTGTGGAAACACTCAAAGACACTGAATGGGTATGGAAAGCGTCAATGGTTGATGGTAAAATCTATGGTGTTAAGTCAGAAGGAGCATACTCAAAGAAGGTAGGAACGGTATTTAAGAAGGATTTGGTAGAAAAGTATGGCTTTGATTACAAGTCGGTTGATTCCATTGCGGACCTTGAGCCGTATCTTGAAACGATAAAACAGAATGAACCGGGAATAACTCCGCTTCTTCCTACAGTAACAGAGGTAAGTGCACAGTTTGCAGACGATTCTGTAAAAGGACTTATCTTTAATGAAGAATCAGGAAAGTATGAAAAATATTTCAATACAGATTTCTTTATAAACAGATACAGAACATTGAACGATTATTACAACAAAGGTTATATTGCAAAGGACGCAGCACAGAAAACAGAAACGACAGTTGAGGCTAAGTCAGGTAAATATGCAGTAATGGGTGATAGCGGCTTCTATACAGAGGACGGCTCAAAGTCATCGGCACAGTACGGATTCCCGTGTGTGGATGCATATATGGGACAGACAATAGTAAATCCAAAGGGCGGAGCAATGAATTGTATCAGCTCAACCTCTGAGTATCCTGAGCTTGCACTTGAGGTTCTTAACCTTATCTGGGCTGACGATGAAATTTCAAACACTCTTGCGTACGGCATAGAGGGTGTGAACTACGAGATTAACGAAGAAAGAACAGCAGAGCTTGGTGAGAAAGCGATTACTCCTGCAACAGGCACAGACGTAACATGGACATTCTATCATAACTATGTAGGACCATTGTTCGACCAGTGGGATTCAAGCTGGAACACAAAGGAATCTCTTGAAATGATGCAGGAAGCAAACGTAACAGCACCTGTATCAAAAACAATCGGCTTCACATTCAACAGCGATCCGGTACAGAGCGAGTATGTAAAGATAACAGCTATTTATACAGAGTGCGAGCCGGTATTCAAAAACGGCTGTATGGAAGACTTCGACTTATATCTGGCAGACGTACAGAATCGTCTTGATGAGGCAGGTCTTGACAAGGTTCTTGAAGAAGCAAACAGACAGTATCAGGAATTTCTAAGCAATAAATAATAAGAAAGCGTGATATAATGGCAAAAGTGAAGAATACTGCACAGACCGGAACCGGTCTGTGCAAAGCAGTAAAGAAAAAGAGTGCATGGAAAACCTTTAAAAAGAGTATTCCTCTCCTGACACTTGCATTACCTGCAATCATATATTTGTTTGTTTTTAACTACATACCGATGTATGGATTGGTATTGCCGTTCAAGGATTATAAGCCGAGTAAAGGCTTTTTCGCAAGTGACTGGGCAGGTCTTGAAAATTTCGAGCTGATTTTTAATAATCCGGAAATTGCAACAGCAACCTGGAATACTATTTTTTACAACCTTGTATTTATAGTGGTCGGAACAGCTGCGGCGGTGTTTGTGGCACTTATGCTGTATGAACTTACAAGCAAATCGGTTAAATTCTATCAGACGACTATGTTTTTGCCGCACTTCATTTCATGGGTAGTTGCAGCGTATGCGGCATATGTATTTCTCGATATGGATTACGGCATACTAAATAAGCTGCTTGTTGCATTCGGTGCAGAGCCGATAATGTGGTATAATGCACCCGAAAAATGGCCGGCAATAATTGTTATAGCTGAAACATGGAAAACAGTCGGATATAATGCGGTTATATACTACGCGGCACTTATGGGAACTGACAAGAGTCTGTTTGAGGCGGCACGTGTAGACGGTGCAAATAAATTCAGACAGACATGGCATATAGCAATACCTGGCATTAAGAGTATGATAACTATTATGGTTATTATGAAGGTTGGTAAGGTGTTCTACGGCGACTTTGGCTTATTCTATAATGTTACTAAAAACTCATCATTGTTATACAAAACAACAGATATTATTGATACATATGTATACCGTGCACTGCGTGTAGACGGCGATATTGGTTTATCATCAGCAGTAACCTTCTACCAGTCTGTATTGGGCTTCATACTTGTTGTTGTTACTAATGCAATTGTTAAGAAGTTCGACGATGAAAGTGCGTTGTTCTAAGGGAGGTGTGGAAGATGAGCTTAAAAAAGAAAAGAAATGTTGACGGTGAGGTTCTGTCAAACGGTGAAAGAGTTCTAAAAGTTTTTATACACATTATCCTGATAGCATTGGCGTTATGTTGTCTGTATCCGTTTCTTGTAATACTTGGTTCTTCGTTTCAGACAGAGCGTGAAATAATGGAACGGGGCTATGCAATGATTCCGAACGAATTTACTCTGGATGCATACAAAACGATTTTTGCACGTCCTGATACTATAATCGATGCATATAAGGTGACGATATTCACAACGGTAATAGGAACAATAGGAGCACTTTGGCTTGTTTCTACCTGCGGTTATGTAATGAGCCGTCAAGATTTTGTATATAAGAGAATACTTTCGTTCTATGTGTTCTTTACAATGCTATTTAACGGCGGTCTTGTATCGACATATATTCTTATTTCAAACTGGCTGGATATGAAAGATAATATATGGGTACTTATAATTCCGGGTATGTGTACTGCGTGGAATATAATGCTTATGAAAGGCTTTTTTCAGTCAATTCCGGTATCACTTATTGAGGCAGGAAAGATAGATGGTCTTGGAGAATTCGGTATATTCACAAGGATAATAATACCGCTTTCTAAGCCTGCATTTGCAACTATCGGACTGCTCTTAATATTAACATACTGGAACGAGTGGTATTACTCAATGCTGTATCTTGACGACAGACAGGATTTAGTAAAATTACAATACCTGCTTCAGTCGCTGATGAAGAATATAGAATATCTCACCAGTGCAGAGGCAATGCAGGATACTACGGTAGTAGCAACACAGGATATTCCTGCATCAAGTACACGAATGGCGATGTGTATACTTGCTGCCGGTCCTATTCTTGTTGTATTCCCGTTCTTCCAGAAGTACTTTGTAAAAGGTATGACTGTGGGTGCGGTGAAGGGTTGACATCATTGTATTGAAATAATATAATTATTGGTGGGATATATTAATTTTATGGAGTGATTAGATGTATAGTGTTATCATTGCTGACGATGAGTTCTGGGCTCTTGAGAAAATAAAAAAGCTGTTCAAATGGGAAGATTACGGCTTTGAGCTTGTTGGTGAAACCGATAATGTAGATGAGCTTGTTCGTTTGGTTTTGGAGATTAAACCTGAAGTTGTTTTTCTGGACATAAAAATGCATGGCAAATCAGGACTTGACGCTCTTAAAACGATTCGTGACAAAGGCATAAAAAGTAAGGTCGTAATAATCAGTGCTTATTCAAAGTTTGAAGATGCTCAGCTTGCGATTAAGTACGGTGCGTTTGAATACTGCCTGAAACCGATTTCTCAGGATCTTGCAGATGAGCTTTTGCAGAATTTGCGGATTAGTCTTGATAAGGAAAATGACATTATCCCTAAAGAAGAAATAACAGAAATTGATAATAAAGCGTTTGAGAATCTTGTTAACTATATCAGAACTCACTACCGTGAGAAGCTGTATCTTGGCGAGCTTGCAAAAAAGTTTTATATCAATCTGACATATTGCTGTTATCTGTTTAACAAGAATATGGGCTGTAATTTCACAACATTCCTTATGCGTGTCAGAATGGAACGTGCAGCAGAGCTATTGCTTACAACTAATATGACTGTAAAACAGATAGCGGAACACCTTGGATATGATTATTATTATTTCAACAAGCTATTTAAAAAATATTATCAAAAAACCCCTTCAAAATACAAACAGGACAGAGGATAAACAGCATTTATATAAATAAAATTTATAAAAGGAGCAAAAAAATGAAAACAAAAAAATTAATATCATTATTGGTTTCAATGATGATGGTGTTTGGTATGCTTGTTATGCCTGCATCGGCTGATACAATAACAGCTGATACTGCTTGGTATGATGCAGATTCTGCTGCTACAAGCTTCACAATTGACACTCCTGCAGAGTGGCTCGGATTTGCAAAAATCGTTAATGACGGTACTGACAGTTTCAAAAACAAAACAGTAACTCTCGGTGCTGATCTTGATATGACAGGTGTAAGTGCCGATCCTGTAGGATTTGTTTATTCGTCAACAAGTAGACCGTTTTCGGGAACTTTTGACGGTGCAAACCACATCATATCAAATCTTACAGTAGTTGATACAAAGGGCTGTGCAAGTCTTGGTGTATTCGGACGTGTAAGTGGCGGTAATGTGAAGAATCTTGGTGTTGACAATGTGACATTATCGACAACCAAGACAGACGCAAATAACTATAATGTAAACGTCGGTGTTCTTGTGGGTGAATTGAGAGATACATCAACAATAGACAGTTGCTTTGTACGAAATTCAGCAACTGCAGGCACAGGAAAAGTAAACAATTTAGGTGCATTGGTTGGTAAAGCAAGAGCAAATGCAAAAATTTCAAATTCATATACTGTAAACTTTACACCGGGTGTTGTTGCAAATTCAAGAACATGCGGTATTGTAGGTCTTATGGACAGCAGCAATGCTAATGATGCTATTACTAACGTTTATGCCGGCGGACATCAGTTCAGTTCAACAGTTACTTCAAAGGCTATGGGTATAGGTAATATATCAAATAGTTCTGCAACTATAAGCAATGCTTATTATGATTCATATTCAGCATATGTTGGCAGTGAAAAAGGTACATCAGTAGAAACATCAGCTCTTAAGGCTATGACATCAGGTACTGTTGATTTAGGTTCAAGCTTTGTTGTAAACACAAACGAAGCCTATAACGCAGGTTACCCGGTTCTTTCGTGGGAAACAGTTCCGACAGTAGAAGTGCCGACAGAAGAACCAACAGTTGAGCCTACGGTTGAACCGACAGAAGAGCCAACAGTCGAGCCTACGGTTGAACCAACAGAAGCTCCAACACCTACTCCCGCTCCGATAACATCAATCGAAACAGCAGAGGACTGGGTTGAGTTTGCCGCGAATGTAACAGATGGTAATACATATGAAGGTGTTACAGTAACACTTGCAAATGATATTGATTTTAACGGCGCAACAGTTAAACCTGCAGGTGACACATCAAATCCGTTTGCGGGTACATTTGATGGTAACGGTAAGGTTTTGAAGAACTTTACTATTACAAAGGCTGATAAAAACAATACAGAGCTTGGCTTGTTTGTAAGAAACAACGGCACAATCAAAAATTTAGGTGTTGAGAGTGTAACAGTAAATACTGACAGTACAGTTGCAGGAGCTTTAGGTGTTCTTGTGGGTTCAATGAGAGCAAATACAGCAGTTATTGAAGAATGTTATATAAGAGATTGCGTATGGAACGGTGAAGTTAAGGCTACAAGAACAGGTATGCTTGTTGGCTATGCTCAGACTTTTGCTGAAATAAGTGATTGTTATGTAACAGGTTCTTCAATAAGCAGCACTTCAACTTTAACATCTACCGGTTATGTTGGTTGGGGTATAGGTGTTGCTGACAGCGGTACAATAAGTAATATTTACACTGCAAATAATGCAATAAACTGTGAAGTGACAGATGAAGATAATGACGGATATGGTATAGGTGTAGCAAAGGGGTTGGAGGTAACAAGCTGTTATTACACAAGCTATAATACAACTAAATCAAACAATACTTATACTGCAATCGGAACAGCTGTTACAAACGGTAATTTGCGTGATATAAAATATACTGTAGCCCTTAGCGGTGCATTTGAAGTAAACTACAATGAGGATTACAACTACGGCTATCCTACACTTGTATGGGAGAATGTGGCTGATGTTGATTCAGTTGTAACTGTAACAGGCGTAAGCTCAGTTATGAACTCAGAGGATGACAAGGCAACGGGTATAGCTATTGAAGCAACTGCAAACAGCTTTGCTATAAACGGTATTGCGTGGACATTGGGTGAGAATGCTCCGTTTAACACATCATTTGGTACTACAATCACAGGCAGAGCCGCAGTAACAGCTGCACTCTACATTGATGGATTGTATGTAGATGGATTCTCAGAAGATATGGTATCAGTTGACGCAATCAGTGGCGAAGTTGCTGATTCAGTAGTAACTTTTGAATAATAGGGAGGATGTAAATAATGAAAAAAGAATTTATGACACCTCAAATGGAAATTGCAGTTTTCGAGTCACAGAACATTTTAACTGCAAGCGGTGAAGTAATACCGACAGCGATGGAAACTGTGCAGGAAAACATTACAGGAGATTATGCTGCTACTGTAAATGCAGATGCACTAAATCTTGTTTTCTAATTTAAAACTAAAGGAAAGATTAATATGAAATTCAGGCGAAGTTTAAGAAGTGATATAATTATAATAAACTCTGTAGTTGTTGCAATAATTCTATTTATGCAATTCTTTTACTTCGCCTATCTTTCTGATATGATGACCAAACAAAAGCAGAATAATGTTGACGGATTAGTATCACAGGTTAACAGCGAGATTGAGGACTGTATAAGCATATCCAAAGCAATGCAGAGATTTATACTGAGTGATACAAACGTCAGAGATTTTGTAAAGAGCAGTGACACTGCTGAAAGAGAAAAATATTGGTCAGAATTTTTAAGAAGCGTTCGTGATGAAAGCAGTATTTATGTTGACACTCTGAGCGTCATAGTGCAGGACTCTGAAGGCGAGTTATATTATGCTTTAAACGAACCCGGACAAAATGAAAAAGATAAAATTTTAAATTTAATTCCTGATACAAACGAAAATTTCGATAAGGATGGTACTGTCTTCTACAATGTAGATAACAGCTCATATAAAAAAATATATACCTGTATATATGCACCTATAACATTATACAACACGAAGATTGTAGGAATGGATATTGTTGGCAGAATAATAGTTATAAACAGATTTAATGTCAGAGAGATTGCATATGAGAACGGTTTTTTCAGCGGAATAAAAATAGAGCTTATACCAACTGAAAGCATTAATTCGGCAGTGGCGGATATAGATTTTATGGCAGGTGATAATCATATATCATCTGAGCGTGATATATATACAACGTCATGGAAAATACGTGCAGAAGCCAATGAAGAAATAATAAAAGATGATTTAGGTTTAAATTATCAGAAATCAATTGTAATAGCAGAAATTATTATTATTGCAATAGCGATTTTCATAATGATGCTTGTACTTAATAAAAGTATTGCAAAGCCTGCCGAAAATATATTAAAGTTTTTAAATAACTACCGTTTAAACGGTGGAGGACAACGTCTTAACAGATTTCGTGCATCTGAGTTTGATTCTATTGCACTGCATATAAACCGGATGCTTATAAAAAATGAGAAAATGACAAGAGATATTGTAAGGAACCAACAAAAGCTTTACGAAAAGGAAATATCTGAAAATGAAGCAATGCTTTATGCACTGCAAAGTCAGATTAATCCGCATTTCTTATATAACACACTTGATTGTATGGCAAGCATTGCTATTGCAAACGGGCAGGACGATATATATAAGATTACAATGGGACTTGCAGATATATTAAGATACAGTCTTGTTGATGATATAGATGTCACTCTTGAAGATGAAATTGCTATAATAGAGAAATATCTTGCAATACAACAAATTCGTTTTCGTGACAGAGTGGAGGTTGACCTTGATATAGACGACGAGATATGGGAGGTAGGTATGGTAAGAATGAGCCTGCAGCCTATAGTCGAAAATATATTCAAGTATGCAATGGACAAGGAAAATACTCTTATAACCATAAATGGTTACAGAGAGGGAAATAGAGTTAAAATTTCAATCAGGGATAATGGCAAAGGTATGAGTGACGATGATTACAAGGAGCTTATGCAAAGGCTTGCAGGTGAATCCGAGATGTACTCTAAAAAGGGGAAAAACGGACTTGTAAATATAAATAAAAGATTGAAATTCAAATACGGTAATGAATACGGTCTTACAATAAACCAACAAGAAAGTGAGTTTATGGAGGTTGTAGTTGTAATTCCGTTTAACGAATAAGGAGAATTGCGAAATGAAAAATGCAAAATGGATAGGAAGAAAAACAGGCGAGATTCAGCCGATGACAGGAAATCCGCTTGATAACATAAAAGATAAAAAA
>CAYMCT010000006.1:0-16743 GCA_964389075.1 uncultured Lachnospiraceae bacterium | reverse complement strand
TCTTTCAGCTCAATCTGAGTAGGCACATCAAGCACACCCGAATCTGTAAGGTTATTATCCCTCTGGAATGCCTTGATTGCATCGGCAAGGTCTACGTTAAACACGTCATTGCCGAGGTTACCGATGAAATAGTCCATAATTGCAAGACGTTCCTTAGCCGCCTTGACATTCTGACCGCTTGAGCCCACCGATAAAGGTGTAAGGAAATCGAACTTTGTGTAGCCTGTAGTATCAATCTTCTTTGTATAGTTTGACACATAAACATCAGGCTCAAGACCTATGTGGTCAATCTCGTTACCGTTACGTGTTATGTACTGACCGATAGTAAGCTTGAACACCATTCCGTTCATAAGAGAATATGTACTCTGAATAACCGCCTTACCGAAGGTCTGTTCACCCATAAGCACACCTACACCCGAATCCTGAATGGCGCTTGCGAGAATTTCAGAAGATGAAGCGGTGTTCTCATTCACAAGAACTGCCAGCTCAAACGGAGCCTCTGAAAGTGAAGAGTTATATGTATAGTTCATACTCTCATCTCTGTATCTGACATCTACTATCTTTCCGCTCGGCACTATTCCCTCAGCAATGCTTATTGCCGCCGATAAAAGTCCGCCCGGATTATTGCGCAGATCAAGAATTACCTTTTTTACACCCTCGTTCTGAAGCATTTGCGCAATCTCAGCAAATTCTTCAGCTGTGTTACTTGAAAATGATGCTATCTTTATGTAACCGATAGCTCCCTCCAGCACACCGCCGCTTACCGTTGAATTGTTCACGGCTGTTCTTGTTCCGGTTATTTCTGCCTCCTTACCGTCACGCAGAACGGTTATAAGAACGGTAGTTCCGAGGTCACCCACTATGAGGTTTCTCACCTCTGTTATACTGCTGCCCACAACACTGATACCGTCAACCTTTACGATTTTATCGCCGATTCTGAACCCGCTCTTTTCAGCCAGTCCACCCTCTTCAACAAAATCTGTGATTTCAACATATTCGCCCGCCTGCTGCATTGTTATACCCAGACCGTAGAAGGTTCTGTTCAGGTTGTTGTTATATTCTACATACTCGCTGTATGTATAGAAGTCAGAATAGTCATCAAGACTGTGCATTGCCGCCTTGAGGAATGCTACAAGTGCCTCATCGCCTGTTTCTGCAAGATATGCCGAAATCCCCAGCTTCATTATATCTTCAGCTGTATACGAATCGTCAAGATAGCGGTCTGCAATATATCCGGCAATCTGCTCATATGCCTGATATTCAACGCTCTCCTTAAAAAGCTCTGTTTCTTCGTTTTCAGCTGCCTCCGTTACCGCTGCAACGGGTGCAAAATCACTGATTACTTCTCCCTCTGCCGCAAATGCAGCTGTATTTATTACAAGCGATGCAGCTGCGATAATCAGTGCGATTAGTTTTTTCATAATAATCTACCTTTCTGTATTTATCTTTCAATCCTAATAATTATATCATTGTATAATTTATCTCCGCCTGTTTCCAGAACATACCCGATTCTTAACATACCACCGTCAGGCGTTAAGCTGCATACCAGACTTCTTGTAAAAATACTCATTCTGACAGTGCCGTAAAGTGTGTTGTAATCGAAGCTTGTAGTCTTGCCCTTTTCATAGTACATTTGTGATGAAACATCGCCTGTACGTTTGAGGTCAACATAGCTGCCGTCTGTTTTTATCATAACAGAGTTCTCGTCTGTTCTGTAAACAATATAATATACTCCGTTTTTTTCTCTGATAGAGCCACGCCCTGCCTCGCATACCTCGTCTGTCTCCCCATCGACGGTCTGCAAATTCGTAACGCGGACCTTGAATCCGTCAGTATTCTTCAATATCAATCTTACCTACCTGTCCGTTGATTTTCCGTTCAAGGAATATAGAGCCCAAAGCCTCGAACGACTCAATACTGTCGCTTACATAATAGCTGTACTGATTTTCATCTTTTGTACTGTCGTGCCTTGACTCGTCCGTGAGCTTCTTTTTAAGATACTGAGCAACCTGCTCACCGGGGCTTATAAGTGTAACTCCCTCGCCCATATATTCACCAATCGCCTTAGATAACAGCGGGTAATGCGTACAGCCTAAAATGAGCGTATCAACACCCGCCTCCCGAATATCCTTCAGATATTCTTCAATAACAAGCTGTGCAACAGGTGTATCAAAATGCCCGTTCTCAACAAGCGGTACGAACAGCGGACACGCATTTGCAAACGTCTTAATATCCTTGTCGTAATCGTTTATGTACTTCTCGTATGCACCGCTTTTGATTGTTGCCGGAGTACCGATTATACCAATCTTTTTATTTTTTGTAACCCTTACCGCTTCATAGCAGGCAGCATCAACAACGCCGAATATAGGTATATCAAAATCCGACTTAATGTGCGGTAAAGCTGCCGATGATGCAGTTCCGCAGGCGATAACTATCATCTTGACGTTTTTACTGAGCAGGAAGTTTATATCGTCATAAGTATATTTCAGTATGGTTTCTTTTGAACGTGTTCCGTATGGAACTCTGCCCGTATCACCGAAATATACTATGCTTTCATCAGGAAACAGCTCCATTATTTCCTTTACTGCCGTAAGACCGCCAAGACCGGAATCAAAAACACCAATGCTTCTGTTATCCATAGCTCTCTCCTTTTATTTTACACGCTGTTCCGCCAACTCAATCAGCTTATCAAGCAAGTCGGCATAGCCAAGACCTGCTGCATTCCAGAGCTTCGGATACATACTGATGTTTGTAAAGCCCGGCAATGTATTAATCTCATTAAGGATTATTGAGCCGTCACTGTGCTTTACAAAGAAATCAACTCTTGAAAGTCCCTGACCGTCAAGTGCCTTGAATGCCCTGACCGAATATTCACGTATCTTTTCAATTATGTCATCAGGTAAATCGGCAGGTATAACAAGCTCTGTTGAGTTGTCATTATACTTCGCATCGAAATCGTAATATTCAACGGTAGGCTTAATTTCACCTACTGCCGCCGCCTTAACATCAAAGTTACCGAGCACGGCACACTCCACCTCGTGACCGTCAATATGCTCCTCAACAAGAATACGTCTGTCGTACTTCTCAGCGTTCTCAAGTGCAGCTATAAGCTCTGCTCTGTCGTGAGCCTTACCGATACCGACAGACGAACCGAGTCTTGCCGGCTTTACGAAGCACGGATAGCCGAGCTTTGTTTCAATCTCGTCAGCTCTTGCTTCAAAATCGTCGCCCGAATTCACAACAACCCAAGCAGCCTGAGGTATACCCGCTGCATCGAAAACAAGCTTTGAATATGTTTTATCCATACCGTTCGCCGATGCAAGCACACCCATTCCCACGTACGGGATATGCGAAAGCTCAAACAAGCCCTGAACAGTTCCGTCCTCACCGTATTCGCCATGAAGCACCGGGAATATAACGTCAATATGTATAATCTCACACTTATCGCCAAGCACCACAATACCGTGCTGAGTGCTGTCAGGCGAAATGAACGCAGTTTTGAGGTTTTCAGTGTCATTTTCCCAATCACCCGGTTCAATAAGCGACCAATCGCCGGTATAAAGGAACCACTTTCCGTCACGTGTTATACCAAGAGTATATATGTTGTATTTATCCTTATCAAGGTTATTTAAAACCGATGTAACCGATTTTTGTGATATATTATGTTCCGGTGATTCACCGCCGAAAATAACGCATAAATTCTTTTTCATCTCTGTAATCATCCTTTATAATTGTCCATAATTATATAATACCCTATTTAGCCCGAAATTGCAAGTAATATATTAAATTTTCAGTTCGCTAATTTTTCCAGAACTGCCGTGAAATAATCAGGCAGCGGCGAATCGAAGCACATAAGCTCGCCCGTTACGGGATGCACAAAGCCAATAGTCTTTGCGTGAAGGAGCTGTCCGTTCGTTCTGAACCTCTCCTTTTTTATGCCGTAAACCGGATCTCCCACTATGCTGTGACCGATTGATGCCATATGCACACGTATCTGATGCGTTCTGCCCGTTTCAAGCGTGCATTCCACGAGTGTGTACTGCCCGAACCTTTCAAGCACCTTAAAATGAGTAACCGCTTCACGTCCGCCCTCAATTACTGCCATTTTCTTTCTGTCAATCGGGTGACGGCCTATCGGCTTATCAATAGTGCCGCCGTCCTCTTTTATGTTTCCGTTTACTATGCAGTTATATTTACGCATAGCCTTTCGTTCCTTAAGCTGTGCAGATAACGATTCATGTGCCTCGTTAGTTTTTGCGACAATCAGCAGTCCGGAGGTATCCTTATCTATTCTATGCACAATACCCGGACGTATTACGCCGTTTATTCCGCTAAGACTGCAATGGAACAGCAATCCGTTTACAAGCGTACCGTCAGGATTGCCCGGTGCAGGATGTACCACCATTCCCTGCGGCTTATTTACTACTATCACGCAGTCATCCTCATACACAATGTCGAGCGGAATATCCTGCGGCTGTGCCTCAAGCAGCTCAGGCTCAGGCACAGAAATTATAATTTCATCGCCCTGTTTAAGCTTTGTTTTCTTATCAGCCGACTTACCGTTTACCGAAACTCTACCGTCCTCGGCGAGCTTTGCGGCAAAGCTTCGTGAAATGTCGCTGTGATCGGCAATGAATTTATCAAGCCTTTCGCCGGAGTTTTCTGCAACAAGTATGATTTCATTCATCTTTTTTGACCTCTGCTTTTTCCTTATCTTCAAAGAAAATCACATATATCACAAGAAGAATTGCACCTATAACAATTGCCATATCCGCTATGTTAAACACGGGGAAGTCGAACCACTTAACCGATATGAAATCGACCACGAACCCGTAAAAGATACGGTCTATTGCATTTCCGAGCGCGCCCGAAAATAACAGAACTATTGATGTTTTTAGCAATGGATGCTCCGGCTTTTTTATTTTCCAGTACACAAGAATTGCAATGCAGAATACAACCGAAATCACACCGAGCAATCCGGTACTGTTGCTGAGAATAGAAAATGCCGCACCTGTGTTCTGTACATACACAAAATCCGCCACGAACGGAATTTCACCAAACACCTCGCCTACCCTGCAGTTAGCCATTATATACATCTTTACTATTCTGTCAAGAATTATACAGAGCAGCCACCATTTATGGCTTATATAAAACTTCTTATTATTCAAAATAATCTTTCTCCTATTCTGAAATATACCGTATAGCCTCAAATATTTCTTTCTCTGTAACGTCACGTGTCTGAATAACCTCGCCTATAGCTACAGGAAGAACAAATTTTAATTTACCCAAAGCCTTTTTCTTATCCTTCTGCATAAACGAATAAATCACATCAGCTGACGGAAGCTTTGTTTTTATTTTAAAACCGTAGTCGGTTAGCACAGCCTCAATATCTTTTGCCGTTTCTTCCGATATAAGTCCACGTTTTACTGCAATCTGTGCCACCGCAGCAATGCCAAGACCTACACACTCGCCGTGCGTCATAGTAAATGCCAACGCAGATTCTGCCGCATGACCGATTGTATGTCCGAAATTGAGTATTGCACGCAAGCCGAACTCCTTTTCGTCCTGCTCAACCACATCTGCCTTTATACCACAGTTGCGTTTTGCCATTTGTATCAGTGTTTCACTGTCGAGAGATTTTATAAGCACTGAATTTTTCTTCACAAAATCATAAAACTCAGCATCACGTATTATTCCGTGCTTTATTACCTCACCCATTCCCGACACGAACTGTACTTCGGGAAGTGTTTTTAATGTGTTTACGTTTATGTAAACAAGCTTTGGCTGATGAAACGCACCCAGAATATTTTTGCTCTCCATAAAGTCCACGCCCGTTTTACCGCCTACCGAGCTATCTGACTGTGAAAGCAAGGTTGTCGGAATCTGAACAAAGTCTATGCCGCGCATATAAATTGACGCCGCAAAGCCTGCCATATCTCCCACAACACCGCCGCCAAGTGCGAGAATCATACTCTTTCTGTCAAGACCGCTCTCTATACACGCACCGCATATGCCGAGAATTGCGTCCATATTCTTATTTTCCTCGCCTGCAGGAAAAGCATAAACAGAGCAGTCATAGCCTGCATTATTCATAAGCGAGCAGACCTCATCGGCATACAGCTTTTGAACATTCGAGTCTGTAACAATCAAAAGCTTTTTGGGTGCACCGATTCCCTCAAGTGCATCGGCAAGCGATGCAAAGCTGTCGGTGAAACAAATATCATAAGAATCAGCACCAAGATTGACATGTAATTTATCCATTATTTTTCTCCTATCTGCCCAAGATGCAATGGGCATTATTTTAATGGGCTATGTTATTAAGGCTGGAATAATGCTCTAAGCAGATTAGGTGTTTTTGCGAGTGCCGTGTACTCATGTACATAAGCGAGCAAAAGTGCCTGAGATGCAACGAGGATTATTCCAGAGGTAGTGAGGCAATTGCATTCAACTTTATATCTGCTCTCGTTCCTGACATATATTCAAAGTATCCGGCTGATGCAATCATAACGGCATTATCAGTACACAGCACGGGTGGCGGATACATAACCGAAATGCCTACCTTACCTGCCATATCCGTCATTTTTTCACGCAAAGCCGAATTAGATGCAACACCGCCTGCAATTACTATCTTATCTGATTTGCAACGCTTTGCCGCCTCAATTGTGTGGGTACACAACGCATCGGTAACAGCGTTCTGGAACGATGCGGCAATATCTGCTTTATTATATTCATCTCCAAGCTGTTCAAGACGGTGAATATGATTTATAACCGCAGTCTTAACGCCGCTGAACGAGAAATCAAGCGAATCGCCGCTCATCTTTACTCTTGGGAACTCAACTGCATCCGGATTTCCCTCTTTTGCGAGTGCGTCGATTTTAGGTCCGCCCGGATATCCTAATCCCAATACACGTGCAATTTTATCGAACGCCTCACCTGCGGCATCGTCACGTGTCATTCCCATAATCTCATATTCCATATAGTCCTTTGCGTACACAATATGACTGTGACCGCCCGATGCCACAAGGCATACAAACGGCGGCTTCAGCTCGTGATGTGCCACATAATTTGAACAGATATGTCCCTTTATATGATGTACATTCACAAGCGGTTTCTTTAGTGCATACGCAAGCGCCTTTGCCGTCGATACACCAACCAGCAACGCACCCACAAGACCGGGTCCGTAAGTTACGGCGATAGCATCAATATCATCAAAGGTAACGTTCGCCGCATCCATTGCCTCGTCGATTACAGCGTTCACCGCCTCTATATGGCATCTTGATGCAATCTCAGGCACAACACCGCCATACTGCTTGTGTATATCTATCTGTGAATTAATTACATTTGACAAAACCTCTCGCCCGTTCCTGACCACTGCTGCCGCAGTTTCGTCACACGAGCTTTCTATGCCAAGAATTAATATATCTTTCATTCTTTTATCTCTCTTTCCATTATAACAGCATCTTCTGTACCGCCATAATATCTTTTGCGGATTGCGATTTCATCGAACCCGAACCTCTTATACAATGCTTGTGCGGCTGCGTTCGACTTCCTGACCTCAAGCATCATTCTTTCACAGCCACGTGAGACGGCGGTTTGAAGAACATCCTGCATTACAATACCGCCAAAGCCGTTTCTGTGATATTTTTTATCAATCGCAATCCTTACAAGCTCCGCAGTTTCGTATATGCACCATATTACCGCATAGCCGCAAAGCTCACCGTCATTCTCAAGAACACAGCAATATGAGTAGTCCTTTCCGAGCTCGTCCAGAAAAAAACCTTCACTCCACGGGTCTGTGAAAACATCTTTATCCATACAACAGAGGGCTGAAATATCCTCTGCAGTCATTTCACGTATATTCATTATTTCAATCTCTCCGCAATACTGAGCAGTGTGCTGTGAATCTCGTCAGCAGTCTTACGGTATACTTCATCATCGCCGCCGTACGGGTCGGATATGTCTCCGCTCAGACCTGCATATTCCAGCAATGTATATACCTTATCCTTTGCAATTTCATTAAGTAACATTTTATGCCCTGATGTCATTACAAGTACCGCATCTGCCATTTCAACAAGCTCAGACGTAATACGTTTTGAACGATGACCGCTCAAATCAATTCCCATACCGGCAAGTGCCGCTATTGCATTATCGGTTGCGGTATCACCTTCAGCTGCAAACACGCCTGCGCTTTCAATGAGTACGTTCAGATTATTCTTCACCGCAATATCATTCATTATTGCCGCAGCCATTGCACTGCGGCACGTATTGCCTGTGCAGACGAATAAAATTTTAAAAGGGTTCATCTGTTGTCCTCTCAAACAAATATAATTTTGTGACCTGCTGATTTATACAGTCTGTTCTTTATAGCCAGACCGTAGCCGTCACGGCTTTCAAATTCCGCAAATACCACTTCAACACCAAGTCTGTCAAACTCTCTGAGATGCGAAAACAGATTTTGCGCAAACTCCTTGTTTGTAATTCCGCCGCAAAGGATAACCTCGCAATCGTAAGCATTCTCGCTCATAGTAAGCACACCGCATACCTTATCGGAATTTTCATCAAGAAGCTCTGTTATTTTCTTCTTTACTGCGTTCATATCGCCCTCAACCACGGTTACGTCAGCATTCGGCGAATAATGCTTGTACTTCATTCCCGGGCATAACGGCAGTTCACCGTCCTCAAGAGATTTAAGTATGTTTGCGTCTATCACTGTTTCAGGCACAACCTCGCAAATCTCCTCATACGATATGCCGCCCGGACGGAGCAGTACGGGAACCTCGCCCGAAGCATCAACTATTGTCGATTCAACCCCGACAGAGCTCGCACCGCCGTCTATTATAGCATCAATTCTGCCCATCATATCGTCTATAACGTGTACTGCCTTTGTAGGGCTCGGCTTGCCCGAAAGATTAGCGCTTGGTGCCGCAACAGGCACACCTGCCGCCGCTATGAACCTTTGAGCTGTTTCATTTTCGGGGAAACGGATTCCTACAGTTTCTCTGCCTGCCGTTACGGCATAAGGAACTGCGTCACTCTTTTTCACTATAACCGTAAACGGGCCCGGCATAAATGCGTGTATAAGTGCAGCGGCATTATCATTTATATCCCTTGCAAGCTTGTTTATCTCGCTAAGGTCGGATATATGCACAATAAGTGGATTATCATCAGGTCTGCCCTTAGCCTCATATATCTTTCTGATTGCCTCTGCATTGTACGCATCTGCGCCCAGTCCGTAGACTGTTTCTGTTGGGAATGCAACCAAACCGCCGTCAGAAATAATTTTGCCTGCAGTATTTATTGAATTTTCATCTGTTTTTAATATTTTAGTTTCCATTATCTTATTCTACCGACATATTGCGTAACAGGTCGTTTTTGATTTTCCATAGTGATTCTGAAAGGTCTACATAATATTTATGTGGGTTCTCAAATCTCTTCACTTCTTCCCACATACCGTCTATTTCCATCTGACAATATTCTTTCAGAACCTCAACAGACGGCGATTCGTAAACACATTCACCCTTTTTGAAAATCGGTTTCAGGAGTGGACGAACATAGAAGTCCGTTACCTTTTTCCGTTTCCAGGTAAATTCAGGGTCGAAAATTTCATACGGCTTATCGGTATCTATAACCTCGTCGTGCAAGGTAATAACATCGGCAATCGCCTTTGTTGTATTGGCATCGTACAGACGGTATACCTGCTTGAAGCACGGTGTTGTTATCTTTGATACGTTTTCGCTGATTTTGATTTTCGGTATAATCTCGCCGTTTCCCTTTTCAACTCCTACGAGCTTGTACACTCCGCCCATAACAGGAGTTGAACGTGATGTAATAAGTCTTTCACCTACTCCGAACTGGTCTATCTTTGCTCCCTGAATGAGCATATCACGTATGATATATTCGTCAAGCGAGTTTGACGCAACAATTGCACAGTCCTCATAGCCTGCGGCATCAAGCAGCTCACGGCATTTCTTTGAAAGGTATGTTATATCACCCGAGTCGATTCTTACGCCCTTAGGACGTTTACCGAGTGGCTTTAATACCTCGTCAAAGGTCCTGATTGCATTTGGCAGTCCCGATTTAAGAACATTGTATGTGTCAATAAGCAGCGTTGTGTTGTCAGGATAGTTTCTTGCATATGCCTTGAACGCCTCAAGCTCTGTATCGAACATCTGTACCCAGCTGTGAGCCATTGTACCAAGTGCAGGAACACCGAATTCCTTATCTGTAAGCACGTTCGAAGTGCCTGCGCAGCCTGCAATATATGCCGCACGTGCGCCATAAACTGCCGCATATGCGCCTTGAGCACGCCTTGCACCAAACTCCATTACGGTTCTGCCGTTTGCCGCACGGGCTATTCTGTTCGCCTTTGTGGCGATAAGAGTCTGGAAATTCACGGTAAGCAGAAGCATTGTTTCCACAAACTGTGCCTGAATGGCAGGTCCCCTCACTATAACGAGCGGCTCGCCAGGAAAAACCGGCGTACCTTCAGGTATCGACCATATATCACATTCGAATTTGAAATTTGCAATATAATCAAGAAATTTTTCGGAGAACATATTCTTTGAACGCAGATATTCTATATCCGACTCTTCAAAATGAAGGTTCTTGATATATTCAATCATCTGCTCAACACCTGCCATAATGGCATAGCCGCCGCCGTCAGGGACGGAACGGAAGTACAAATCAAAGTACACGGTTCTGTCGCCAAAGCCTTCGTTAAGGAATCCGTTTGCCATTGTGATTTCATAGAAATCGGTCAGCATTGAATAGTTATCCATAGTATTTCTCCTTCTTAATAAGTTACAGGTGCCGTCACGGATTATCATTCCGCTTTAATTCTCATAACGGCACGCACACCTTTATTATTCTTAACATTTGTGTGTAAAATAAATCCGTCTTTATCCATAAAACGAACCATATAGTCATTTGACGTATACGGACACATTATCCAATATGAATCGTATACATCTATATACTTCATCATTTCAAGAGTAGGCACAAAAACCCTGTCTTGTATATACGAATAGTACGCACTCTCACCCATATCGTTTACGAGTGCTCGGGTGAAGTTCCAGTAATGTGAATGGTTTCCGCCCACGGCAGCCTCACGTTCTCCGTATGTGAGAATGAGCTTATTCTGAGTCGGCTGTATCCTTTCAAGCTCGGCATCAGAAAACTCTGCTAAAAATTCTGTGTTAAGCCAATGTCTTAAATCACTGTCGCTCCAGCTGTTGCTGTCGTCATCAAACGGCATATCCCTTATGCATTCCTTTGTTACAATGAGCATTGTCCCGTCATCATAGCTGTCGGAAACAACCCAATCTATCGGCTCACCGTCAAGTGTGCCGAACGTTACAGCAGAGGTTGGTATCTGCAGATTAAATATACCCGTAAACAGTGCCAGAGACAGTGACGAAAGTGCAAGCTTTTTAAACGGTGATGTTATAATACCCATAACCATTACAAAGAAAAGTATATCTATACAGTTAGTGAACAGGAACATATGCTTTGCAATATCCGCCTCACCGTTTGCCAGAACGGGCAGTGCAAGATTTATCCATAGTCCCAGAATGAGGATATCGAGCGAACATATCATATATCGCTTCTCAGGTGTTTCAATGCGGTGGTTATGAATATAGAACATATTCATAAACAGCATATAGCCGGTAATCAGCACGAATGCTGTAAAAATCACCCACGGCTCGTACAGAAATCTGAAAACAATCCTCATATTCGACCAATAACTGAACTTATCGGTATGATGCATAGGTACGTCCGTCATATTACCCAGGGACGGCGGACGGATATATGCGGAATTTTCTATAGCGCATCCCATTGCCTTTATGAATCTTACAGGATGCCTTAAATAGAATTTTGCTATATCGAACTTTGATACCTCGTCATAAAAGTCCGCTTTAAATTTTTCGGTTTTAATATCAATCGGATATTCATCCTCGTCCATATATGCGTGTGTGCCTGCAAGCACCGCATACTCATCGTCAACCCCCAACTCTTCAAGATCCTTTGCCGGATCGCTGCTGTTCTTTGTTATCCCGAAAAACACAGCCTGATAAGTAGTATCCTGATTCATCCAGTCAGGAATCGAGTTGTAAAGACCTACTATGTTTATTATACATACTGCCGCCGAAATGATTACACCGAGCTTGAACAGTGCATCACGCCGCATTATACCCATAAATACAGCAAGAACTGCTACCATAAGCGAGTATGGGATATTTGCAAGCTTTGAGCCTGCAAAGAAGTACAACGATACAAAAAAGCCTATAACCTTCGGAACACTCGGCCGCTTGTAAATGAGCATACCGAACGAAACGAGCATCAGCAGTGCGGTGTATTGCAGCGGCTCGCCATAGAACGAGTTGAAATACAACACATATCCCGCATCGCAGAAGATGAATATGAACAGTAAAAATACTGCTATCTGTGTCTTAACCTTTGCATCGGCGAAGAAGGTGAAAATCACCCACGCCGCAATTGTAAGCATAAATGTATACAGCAATGCCAGATATGCAATATTATAGCTTGTAAGCGGTCTGCCGCTTACAGCATTTGCCAGTACATTAAGCTCTTTCGAAATCTTAATGATTAGAAAGTGCGGAGAGGAATATATCTCCTCGTCCTTGTTTGTCTGCCATGCACTGTGCATTGCAGTGAATATGTTGCTGTCATTTTCCAGCTTCATAATATAATGCTGTTTAAACAGGTAATAGTAGTCTGTGTCATCAGCATATTCTATATTGTTTGTGAGCAACACACGTCTAAAATCGCCGTTATCGCTCACCCCGACGTTATCGCCCATATACAGCACCGAAAAGCTTACAATGAAAACTATAACAGCACCTATAGCCGGTATTATACGCCCTCGCCAAATCCCGAGCCGTGAGGGCACGGAATTCTTTGATCTTCTCTTCAAAAAATCACTCTTTCTTAAAAAATGAGCTGTCACGAATAAAACGCGCAGCTCTTTTTTTCATAATATATTTTCTAAAACGCTGTCAGTATCCTTTTCTCGAATACCCACCTGATCGTTTATTCTCCATTCTGCGCTTACTGTCACGAATTTTTTCTTCACTCTCGTGCTTGAATCTGGATAATCTGTCCTCAAAGGACAGTTCCTCTGTCGGGCGAGCAGTCCAGTCGTAAGCATCCGGACGTGCCGAACCGCGATGTGGCTTTGGTTTTTCCACGGGCACAGGCTCCGCACGCTTCATCGACAGACTTATCTTACCGTCATCATCAATGCGAATAACCTTTACCTTTACTTTGTCGCCTATTTTTACTATTTCGTTTGCATCCTTCACGTAAGCATTCGAAAGCTCCGAAATATGTACAAGCCCTGACTCGTCATTGCCTATAGCGACAAATACACCAAACGGCTTCACGCTCATAACCGTTCCGTCAACAATGCTGTCTAAAACCGCCATCAGATATTTAACCCCCTGTTATTCTGAGTCTGAAACATCATAGAAAATTGTTGCGTTACTTTTAACCAAGCCAAGCTTCTCTGATGCAACTCTTTCAATATATTCATCTGTATTAACCTTAGTAGCCAGATCCTCTATTTCATCACGTCTGGTCTTTTCTTCCTCAATCATTTCTTTATATTCGGCAATCTCCGCTCTGCCTTCCATAATCTGCGGCAGCTGCATAAGACCTTTGAAAATCATACTGACTGACGATATAATAACCACCCACAATAAAATTGCTTTTTTATGTTTTTCAAACAAAGCTGAAATCAGTCTTTTTATCCGGTTCATTTACTGTTTTCCTCTCTTACATTTTTTCACCAAACGACTAAAAATACATACTACTAAAATTTTATACAAAAAAGCCGCCGGTGTCAAGAGTATTTTCAAAATAAATTGAATAATTTTATAAAAAATTTCAAAAATTGTGCAAAAACAGCGTCGTACTACGTCAGATAATGTAAAACGGTACAAAACTGCACCTGCCCCGACACCCAAAAATACAAAAAACCGCAGGCGCATAGATCCGTAAATCCACATACAATATACGAATCCGAAACCTACGGCCGCCCACCATAAGCAGTCGAGCAGCACATTAAAAGCAACGCTCCTGAAAAATGTCTTTCGCAGTCCGTGAAATATATCCCAGAGCAGCAGTGCCAGCACGCCGCACACAACGGCGGCTATAAACATCTCAAGCTGTGCATTCATTTAAACAGACCTTCGAATATACTGCCCTTGCTCTTATCCTTTGAGTATTTCATAACCGATACCTCCCCGCTTATAAAAAGCTCACCTGTATCGGTATTCAGACGGCTTATATTAAGACCCTTGCCGTGAACCGAAAGTGCTCCGCACGAGGTTCTGAGCAGCACCTCTGTATCCGAGAAGCCCTTCACCTCTTTTATGCCTGAAAGCGTCATTTTTGATCTGCCCTCGAGCAGCAGTGTATGCTGTAATGCTGTTTCGTTCTTAACCATACCATACCTCCGTTTTAAAATAACATTTGATTATTTATATTCAACAGAAGTATTTTTAAGAACTTAAACCGGCTTATAAAGCGAAGCGGCATCACCTTTCAAAACGTGCTCAGCAATAGCTGTAACCTCATAGCTGCTCACACGCTCGCCTAATGTAATCTCTATAACATCTCCGATTTTAACATCATACGATGCTTTAACCGGTTTTCCGTTTACCGCAATTCTTCCGCTGTCACAAGCCTCATTGGCTACCGAACGACGCTTTATAAGACGCGAAACCTTCAGATACTTATCTATTCGCATTATTGTTACTCCTTTTTTCTCTAATACACATAAAGGCGAATAACACTTATAGTGCTATTCGCCTTATTGCTGTCTTTTCAAATTAACCGTTAACGCTGTCTTTTAAAGCACGGCCAGCCTTGAATGCCGGAACCTTTGAAGCTGCAATTTCGATTGCTTCGCCAGTTCTTGGATTCTTACCTGTTCTTGCAGCTCTTTCTCTAACTTCGAAAGTACCGAAACCTGTAAGCTGAACCTTATCACCCTCAGCAAGAGCCTTTGAAATAGCCTTGATTGTTGCTGAAAGAGCTTTGTCTGCAGCTGTCTTTGATAACTCAGCATTCTGAGCGATAGCTGAAACTAATTCCTGCTTGTTCATTACTAAATCCTCCTATAAATTATTTTTTTGTAAGCGACCATATATCGCTAAAATACAGTATTATTTTATTACAAAAATTGTTGCTTGTCAAGGGTTTATCACAATTTTTTTATAATATTTGTAAAAAATTATCTATTTTTTACCTTTTCACACGGTTCCAGAGCTCATCAAGCTCCTCTAAACTCATATCTGCCATATCTTTTTCTTCTGATTTTGCAAGAGCTTCCATCTTTTCAAACCGGTTTATGAACTTGTCCGATGCGCCCGAAAGAGCCGCTTCGGGTTCAACCTTCAGGAATCTGCCCAGATTCACTACTGCAAACAGAAGATCGCCGTATTCTTCAAAGATATGTGCCGCATCACCCTCTGCCTGTGCTTCTTTAAGCTCGGCTATTTCTTCTTCAACTTTCTTGTACACATCGCTGATGTCGTCCCAGTCGAATCCAAATCCACGTGCTTTTTTCTGCACCTTTTCAGCACGCATAAGTGAAGGCAGATACTTGGGTACATCTTTGAGAACACCCGTATATGTGCTGATATTTTTCTCCTTTTTCTTGTTCTTTTCCCAGTTTGTAAGAGCTTCCTCCTCATTGCCTGCGTGGTCAGGTCCGAAAACATGTGTGTGGCGGGTAATAAGCTTTGTACACAGCTCCTTTAATACATCATCAAAATCAAATGCCTCCCGTTCCTTTGCCAGCTGAGAATGGAATACAACCTGCAAAAGCACATCGCCAAGCTCATTCGCAAACGACTTGTCATCACCAAAATCAAGTGCATCTATTGCTTCGTAGGCTTCTTCAATCATATCCATTTTTATCGACTGATGCGTCTGCACTCTATCCCACGGGCAGCCGTCAGGCTCTCTTAACCGTACTATAATCGCAAGAAGATCTTCTATTGTATATTTTTCCTTTAATTCCATCTTTTATTCCTCACATAGTGTTTTTTTATATTATATCAGCTTTTTTACGGTTTTTCAAGAGAAAAAAGCAACAGACAGCCCTTTCAAAGCACGGACTGTCTGTTAATCTCGTTATGAATTATTTAATCACATCGTTTGCTGAAATATCTACCGCCGATTCAGGAACCGACTGCTCCACAACCGCCACAGCCTGACTTGCAAGATTAATGAGCATATTCTTCTGCTCCTCATCATTGCCTGAGCCTGCACATATTCTTACATAGCAACCTCTGTCATACACGTTAATATACGGATATGCAATGTAGCAGTCTGTACCGATACCCTCTAAAAGAACAGCATCAGTTCTGCGTATTCTGTCTGCTTCGTAATCGTTCCAGACCTGCTCAATTGTAAGCGAATCCGAGAACTGTTCAATACTTACAGTTATAGGGTCAGCTGAACCGAGCGGATCAGGCATATATGTGATGCTCTGTGTTTTTCCCTCACTCACAATACCGTCCTCTGTTACTTCCATTGTTATACCTGCAGCCGATGAAGCTGTTTCTGCTGAAATCATCATATCAGGACTTATACGAACAACAGTTTCTGACTCTTTCTTATCTGACTTACCGCATGACGATGCAGCAATCACCATTACCGCACACATCAATAATGCAAATAATTTTTTCATAACATATCCTCCATAACGATTGT
>CAYMCT010000005.1:0-16968 GCA_964389075.1 uncultured Lachnospiraceae bacterium | reverse complement strand
TAGCAATCATAGCAGCAGTGTCTGGTGTGTGTATTCTTTCCACAGCAGCTCTTGCAAGCTACAGTGCCGCCAACGGTTATGATATGCTGAAAAAATCAATCCTGAACACACAGGATTACACAAACTGCACCCTAAGCGGAGAATTTGCAATGAGCTTTGACGAAAAGGCGCTTGCAAAAGCGGATTTTGCCTATAAAGCAGATTTGCCAAACTCACGCAAATCAACAATGACAGAGGCTTTTTCTATAGCTGATGAAAAACCGTATTCATTTGAATCGGTCTTTGCGGACAACTATTGGTTCTACAGCAACACCGACAGTGAAGGCAATAAATATTATATACGCCAGGAATCATACTATGATGATTTTCAGAACAGGGATTTCTGGGATGTCAGCAAAGACGATCAAAAAACAGTAGGCAAAATAGTAAATTTCCTTGAAGTTGCCGCAGATACGGTAGTAGGTGAGCTTCGCAACAACTTTGTATGTACAGAGGATACCGATGAATATACCTCATATTCAGTAACGCTTGATTCCGTTCAGATACCCGAAATTGTAAATGCAGGCCTAAGTGCAGTCTTTTCAGTAACGGGCGCTGACAATCCCGAAAGCTATACAGCATATGACGAAACAGATATAGAATACTATCTGCTATCACTTGGAAGTGACCCTGTAGTAGATACCGTTACAATGAACTACTCGATAGATAAGGAAGGAAACTTCATGAACGGAAATATGCGGGTAAGCTTCTACGGCGAAGACCTTGACGGAAACGGACATAATATGGTATTTACGGTAGACGGAGAAATTTCTGATATAGGCACTACCGTTATAGAAACGCCTTTAGAGCGTGGCGAAACCATAAAAGAATATGGATCCGACAATATAAAAATCACAGTAAAATAAACAGCTACGGAGAACATTATGATAGAAATAAAAAACCTCACTAAGCTATATAATAACAAACGCGGAATACGCAATGTTTCACTCGAAATCCCCGACGGCGAAATCCTCGGTCTTTTAGGCCCGAACGGTTCGGGTAAAACCACATTAATGAAGGTTTTGCTCGGACTCACTGTAAAAGACAGCGGCAGAATGCATTTTGACGGCAAACAGCTTGAAGATGATTTCGAGAACATTATGGCACGCACAGGCGCACTCATAGAGTCGCCCGCAATCCATAAAAGTCTTACGGCGTATCAGAATCTTGCCCTTGCAGCAAAGTCAAAGGAAGATATTGCAGACATTGACCGTGTTTTAAATGCAGTACATCTTGAGCAGTTCAAAAACGACAAGGCAGGACGCTTCTCACTCGGTATGAAGCAAAGACTCGGTCTTGCCGCCGCATTTTTAGGCAAGCCGGAAATTGTTGTACTTGATGAGCCGGTAAACGGACTTGACATTGAGGGTGTTGTAGAAATACGGGAGTACATAAAAGAGCTTAACCGCAACAATAATACTACCTTTATAATATCGAGCCATATAGCTGCCGAAATCGAAAAGCTCTGCACGAGCGTTGCGGTTATGTGCGACGGTGAGATAGTATCGTTTGACAGAACAGAGCGTATAACTGAACTGTATCCGTCCATGGAGGATTATTTCCTCGAAAAGGTACGTGAAAGGAGAGGCAGCATATGACACGGTTTATATTTGCTATGCAAAAGGAGCTTAAAAAGCTTCTATATAAAAAGAAATACATAGTAATGCTCGTGCTCGGTGCGTTTGTGAGCCTTGCACGCTGGGGCGGCTCCGCACTCATAACACGGTTCACAGACGGAGTTGTGGTTACTAAAACAAATATGATACTTGAAATGCTGCCGTTTGCCGTTGAAATTCTTGTACCGGTTATGATGTTCGTGGCGGCAAGCGATCTGTTTACTAACGAATATTCAAACGACACTCTAAAAGCTTGTCTGCTCCAACCGGTAAGCAGATTCAAGCTGCTCAGCGCAAAGGCACTGGCAATATTGATTCACGGTTCTTTTGCTCTATTTATAATGTATGTTGTGAATACGCTTATTCAGATAATTTCAGGTGGCTCTCTTGCAGGTGCATTTGTAGCGTTTGCTGCATATCTTATTGACGTCATTCCGCTTATAGGCGTCGTGTTTTTGGGAGTTTTTATAAATATAGCACTAAAGAGTCCCACAACAGCTACACTGCTTTCTCTTGCGGTGTATGCACTTATGAAATATATGGGACTTTATGTAGCAGGCTCGGAATCGTTCCTGTTTACAGCAAGCGCAAAGCTGCATATTATGCTGCTCGGAGCCGCATTACCTTTCCATATATTAATGTATAAATTCGGAATTTTGTTCGGAAGCATATTGATTTTGTATTCAGTTTCGTATATAATGTTTGATAAGAGAAGCATTTAACGGTGATTGATTATGAAGATACGTCAGAAATTCGAGTTTTACAACTTTATACTGCTTGCAGCGCCTATAGCTCTTATAGGCGTTGTTTCAGTGTTGTTTCTCATTATATTTGTTATGACGTTCCCTGTTGAGGAAATATACTCCTCCCGTGCCGCACTTATAAACCCGCTTACACTTATGCGTGCAATCGGCACGTTCTTTAACAATAACCCATCAGCAATAACTTATCTGTTGTTATATGCGGTAATATGCATCACAATATGTGTAATAACAAGTACAATCTTAACACGCCGCCTTTCAGAAAAGCTCGAATCGCCTATACGCCAGTTGCGTAATAACGTGGACGAAATCCGAAACGGCTCGCTTGCCTTTGAGGTTATGGGCAGTGAATTTGATGAGCTTGACGATCTTGCAGAGGGCGTGGACGCAATGCGTCGTGCATTAATAATGGCACGTGACCGTGAGGAGCAGCTGAAGCACGAGCGAAATATGCTTATAGCAAACATATCACACGATTTAAAAACACCTGTTACCTCAATAAGAGGATACATAGACGGCATATATGACGGCGTTGCCGATACTCCCGAAAAGCTTGACAAATACCTCCGCACAATAAAAGCAAAAACTGATATAATAGATGAGCTTGTTTCAAACCTTTCAACCTTTGCAAGGCTTGAAACCAACGGTCTTGAATTCAATATGGTGAACGGAGATTTACGTGACCTTGTTCTTGATGTAATTGACAGCTACAGAATTGATTTTGAAGAAAACAGCATTGCATTTGAAGCAGAAATATCATCACAGCCGCTTATCGTAAATATAGACGGCGAAAAGATGCGTCGGGTTCTCACCAACCTTATAGACAACTCAATAAAATACAGAGCAAAAAAAGATGCAGGCATAGAAATAAAATGCTTCAGTGAGGACAGCAATGCATATATTACCGTTACCGATAACGGACAGGGTATTGCACAAAACGAAATCCCTCATATATTTGACAGCTTTTACAGAACTGATTCATCACGCACCTCACAGATAAAAGGCAACGGACTTGGTTTAAGCATCGCAAAGCAGATAACAGATAAGCACAATGGCAGACTGTGGCTTCAGAGCGAGGGCACAGGAAAAGGTTCTAAAGCCACAATATGCCTCCCTCTTTCGAAAGGAGCGGATAACTAATGAAGAAAATTCTTATAATAGAGGACGACAAGGAAATAGCAGAGCTGGAACGTGACTACCTCACAATAAACGGCTTCTCATGCGATATAGAAACCTGGGGCAGTACAGGACTTAACACAGCACTAACCGGTGATTATGACCTGTTTATTATCGATGTTATGCTACCCGGTATGGACGGGTTTGAAATAATAACACGTATACGTGAAAAGAAACAGACGCCCGTTATCTTCCTCTCCGCACGAAGTGACGATATAGACAAAATACGAGGCTTGGGTCTTGGTGCAGATGATTATATGACAAAGCCGTTCAGCCCCAATGAGCTTGTTGCACGTGTAAAGGCACACATTGCACGACACGAGGCACTCACAATGTCAACAGAAAAGGAAATAAAAATACGCTCGCTCACGATATTACCTGATGCACGCAGTGTTTCTGTTAACGGCAAAAATATTGCAATGACGGCAAAGGAATTTGATTTGTTATATTTTCTCGCCGCTAATCCGAACCGTGCCTTTTCAAAGGAGCAGCTTTTTGACCGTATATGGGGTATGGACGCATTGGGCGATATTTCAACCGTTGCGGTACATATTCAGCGTGTACGTGATAAGCTGTCCCAAAGCGGCGAAAAATTCATTGACACAGTATGGGGTGTAGGATACAGATTAACAAAATAAAGGAGCTGAAATAAATGAAATACAAATACATTTTTCTTGACCTTGACGGTACACTTACCGATTCAAAGCCCGGCATTGTCAACTGCATTAAATATGCACTCGAAAAAATGGGCGAAGAGATTCCGCCGGAAAAAGAACTCAATAAATATGTAGGTCCGCCGCTTTATGTTTCGTTTACCACTTTTAACGGATACGACGACGCAAACGCAAAGCTTGCAATAAAATACTACCGTGAACGGTTTGGAACTATCGGTCTGTTCGAAAACAGAGCTTTTGACGGTGCTGAGGAATTTTTAAAGAAATTAACCGAAAATGCACGAATACCCGTTCTTGCAACATCAAAGCCCAAAGTATACGCCGATGCAATAATAAAAAAATACGGCTTACGTCCGTATTTCAAGGTAGTATCAGGTGCGGAGCTTGACGGAACTCGTGATGATAAATACGAAGTAATCGAGTACGCAATAGAACAGCTCAAAAATCCTGACCGCAGCAGAATACTTATGGTCGGTGACCGTGAGCAGGATGTTTTTGCCGCTAAAAAGAGCGGTATAGACGTATGCGGTGTAACATTCGGATATGCCGAGGATGGCGAGCTTGAAAACGCCGGTGCAGACTATTTAGCAGATAATTTTGAAGAAATATACAAAATCGCAATACAGTCATAATGCCGTATTGCGATTTTGATTTTCTTATTTACTTACTATTCCTCCACCTACAACAATATCATCATAAAGCACTACGCTCTGTCCCGGTGTTATTGCTCTTTGCGGTTCATTGAACTCAACCACAAAGCTACCGTCGTCAGTCTGCTCAACTGTGGCAGGTGCAGCTCTGTGTGCAGAACGGATTTTTGCTTCAACACGCATCGGCTTATCTATCTTTTCCACTGCAATTAAGTTTATTTCATCGGCATAAAGACGCTTTCTGAAAAGCATATCGTTATCACCTAATGTAACAGTGTTTTTCTTCCCTCATCCATAGAGGTGCTTGTTAAGCATCTTTCTAATGGAAATTTTCAACAAATTTATTGACAAAAAAAAATAATAATGGTATAATATATACAAACCAAATATTAAAGGAGGAAAAATTATGATTAAAAAAGTTATAGCAACAATGGCTGCAATCAGCATGATGAGTACCCTCACATCTGTGAATATTGCATCAGCTGCAAAAGCAACAACACTCAAAATCGGCAATTATGTAAGCATGGGTACATACAACAATGCCAATATTCTATGGCGTTGTATCGGTTTCGAGAAGATTACCGGCACAGACGCAGCCGGCAATCCGATTACAGATGCAACTCAAACTTCTACAGAATATAAGATGGGTTATCTTCCTCTTTTTATCAGTGACGAAATCCTTTTCATAAAACCGATGGACGGTCACGGAACAGAAACACTCAATGGAGCAAGCTCACACGCAAACAATGTAGAAGGCAAACCGTACAGCAGACAGACACACGGCTCAAGCTACTGGGGCGATAGTAATATGCGTTGCTGGTTAAACTCAACAGCCACAGCCGGCAAAGTAGTATGGGCATGCGGAAACGCTCCGTCAGATGATAATGTTTTCAACGGATATAACAACTATGAAAACGAAGCAGGTTTCTTAACCAACTTCTCCACTCTGGAGCTTGATGCAGTTAAACCCGCAAATCAAAAGCAGATTTTACATCAGTATGAGAAATCAACCGAAGGCAATGATAATTATTTAACTTATGCAAACTCTTTTGACGAAGCGGCAGCCAATTATTCATCTGCATATTCGGAATATCTTACTGACACAATGTTCGTACTTGATATTCAGCAAATCGTAAACCTTTACAACAATGACAGCCTTTTAGACAGCAACAAATATTATGTAGGCGTACTTTCAAAGGGTGCTGTTAATAATTCCGAGTTGAAGCTTGGTGCACTTACAGAGGGTGCAAAATGTGCGACATGGTTAAGAACCCCGCACGCAGCAGACGGAGACTTCCGCTGCTTCTTCAGAGCATCGGCGTCAAATATAGCTTTGGGTTCTGCTCATATTGCAGGCGGCGGCGAATCATATCCAACCGGTGCAATCGGTACCCGCCCTGCATTCTTTATGGATACCGCAGCAGCTCTCACAGGCTCCGGTACAAAGACAGATCCGTATGTTGTTACAGAGTCAACAGACACAGAAGCAACTGCAACTAATACCATTCTCGACACCTTTGAGGGTGCCAACGACACAAAGGCTACATCTGTATTGTCATCAATCACTGTAGGTACTTCATTAATAAGCAACGTAACATGGGAATATAACGGAAAGTCAGCATCATACAATTCCACTACACTAAGCGGTGAGGGATCAGTTGTTAATTTCGGTATTGTAATACCCGAACATCTCACCGACACCGACAGCTTAAGTGTTTCATTTGAATAAGGAGGTCCTGAATATGAAAAATTTATATACAAACCCCGAAATAAAGATAAATAACTTTAATGTAGAAAGCATTGTAACCGAATCCGGACTTACCGCAGCTGAAATGGCGGAGCAGTCACTCAATAGCCAGAAAGAGAAGCTCGGGTTAACAGACGTTCTGATAGTTTATTGATGAGATAATTTCACCCAAAAGGGGCTGTTGCAAATGAGCATTTTTAAGATGCTCATTTGCAACAGCCCCTTCTTTCATTTTGTAACTATTCCTCCACCTACAACAATATCATCATCATAAAGCACTACGCTTTGTCCCGGTGTTATTGCTCTTTGCGGTTCATTGAACTCAACCACAAAGCTACCGTCGTCAGTCTGCTCAACTGTGGCAGGTGCAGCTCTGTGTGCAGAACGGATTTTTGCTTCAACACGCATCGGCTTATCTATCTTTTCCACTGCAATTAAGTTTATTTCATCGGCATAAAGACGCTTTCTGAAAAGCATATCGTTATCACCTAATGTAACAGTGTTTTTCTCTGTATCAGTACCCAGCACATACGCAGGCTTACCGAGAGCAATTCCAAGACCTTTTCTCTGTCCTATCGTAAACTGATATGCACCGCTGTGTATACCAAGAATGTTTCCGTCAGAGTCAATAAAATTGCCTTTTATCTCCTTTACATCACCGTGCCGCTTTATGAAGCCTGCAAAATCACCGTCAGGAACAAAGCATATATCCTGACTGTCCTTTTTTCTTGCATTTACAAATCCTTGTGCAACGGCAATCTCTCTTACCTCGTCCTTAGTCATACCGCCAAGTGGAAACCTCACCTTTGCAAGCTGATTTTGAGAGAGTGCGTACAAAAAATATGTCTGATCCTTCAATGAGTCTTTCGGCTTTTTCAACAGATATCTGCCTGTTGCTTTGTTATACTCAATCTGAGCATAATGCCCCGTAGCGAATATGTCCATACCCATTTCATCAACAAATTCAAGCATACGGCTGAACTTTATATAACGGTTACAGTCAACACACGGATTTGGTGTATAGCCGTTAAGATATGCATTCGCAAACCTGTCCATTACATTCTCTTTAAACTCACGGGCAAAATCTATTGTCATATGCTCCAGACCAAGCCTTTCACAAACTCGCTTTGCATCCCTGACACCCTCAAGACTTGCGCATATACCGCTTACCGCTTTATCATCTTCTGCAATCAATCTTAACGTAACTCCCGTCACATCATAACCCTGCTCCTTTAAGAGCCAGGCGACAACAGAGCTGTCAACTCCACCACTCATCGCCGCCGCTGCTTTTAACTTATCTGACATCAGAACCTCTCCCACGAAACAAAATCATTAATTTCATTTCTTTCAAAATGCATCTTTGCCGGCTCCATCTCAGGATAGCCCGTAGGCATAAAGCCTTCTATTACATAGGTTTCAGGAACATTGAACATTTCTCTGACCTTAGCCTCATCAAACGAACATACCCACGTTGTGCCAAGACCTAACTGCTGCGCCATAAGCATCATATGTGTATGAACTATAGACGCATCAACTATACCGTGATCAATATTATCCGACTTTCTGTGCCACGACTTTGTTTTGTCGTAGCAAACAAGGAAATTAAGCGGTGCATTGAACGCAAAACGTGTACACTCCGCAATCTTCGCAAGATTTTCTTTCTCCTTTATTACAAGGATTCTCTGCGGCTGAAAATTCACCGCTGTAGGCGCAACACGCGCCGCCTCTAAAATCATATCAATTTTTTCCTGCTCTACTTCCTTATCAAGAAACCCTCTGCAGGAATATCTCTGTTTTATAAGCTCTGAAAAATCCATAACAGCTTCCTTTCTGTTGTTGCCTTAGTACTATTATTGTATTTCGTATCTTGCAAGCAAACGAACTTTTTACAAGGTTTTGTCTATCTTATCTCTCTTTATTTTGTTCGTTGTTGTCTTTTCGAACTCTACATCACGGACAACGACGTGATTAACGTGCTTATATGAGATAAGTGTACTGCAGGCTTTAACAACATCTTCTTTTATCTGCTCCCTGCCGTTTTCTATTCCAAGCTCCTGCATTCTATCTTCTGACAGGAACACCTGACAAGCAAGCTTTGTTTCAATACCCTCGTCATTTTTCATGCCGTAAACAACTACCTCGGCAACATAAGGGATTGTCATTATTTGCTCTTCAATTTCTTCAGGGAAGATATTCTTTCCGTTGTCAAGAATAATAATATTCTTCTTTCTGCCCGTAATCACAAGCTGACCGTGTTCATTTATCTTACCGTAATCACCTGTGCTGAACCAGCCATCTTCGCTGAGCACCTCCGCTGTCATTTCAGGCTGTTTATAGTACCCCATCATAACAACATCGCCACGCACACAGATCTCACCTGTTCCGTCATCGGCAGGATCGTCTATTTTAAGTTCACAGCACGGAAGCGGCATACCAACTGTTGTACAGTCATTGAAGGTGTCGTGATTTACACTTACAAGCGGGGAACATTCTGTTATTCCGTATCCGTTTGTCAGACTTATTCCTATTGCATCAAAGAACTCTCCAAGTTCACGGCGCAAAGGCGCACCTCCGCAAACAATCTTGCGAAGACATCCGCCAAAAGACGTGTGTATTGATGCAAATAGTTTACGTCTTAAATCTATACCAGCCTTTCTAAGTGCATTACTTACCTTAATAAGTATTTTAAGCCCTTTTTCCTTCCCTGAGCTCTTTGCTGTTGACCAGATTTTTCTGTAAAAAACCTCAACAAACGCAGGAACAAGATAAATATGCTCCGGCTTGTAGACAGTCATATTTGTCAGAACAGTTCTCAGGTTCTCATTAATACAGAGAGTCGAATGGTGATGGATAGAAACCAAAATTCCCGGAACCGCCTCATATGTATGGTTATAAGGCAACACAGATAATCCTCTGTCATAAATAGTTGAAACCTGCAATCCGTAATAAACACTGCTGACCAGATTATGCTCACTAAGCATAACGCCTTTTGCGATACCGGTTGTTCCTGATGTATACACCAGCATACGCATATTCTTAGTATCACTTTCTATGTTTTCAAAGCCTCTTTCACCTGCATCGTAAAGCGACTTACCTTTTTCTATAAGCTTTTTAAAAGAATACGCCTCGTCAGTATCTTCTTCTGCATCAATAGCTATATAAGTAGTGATTTTCGGCATCTTGCTGCGGTTTTCACGGACAAACTTCTCAAAATGCTTTGTATAGAATAAAACCTCCGAATCACTTTCAGTAATCACAAAACGCATCTGCTCTGCAGCAAGCTCTTTATCAACAGGAACATATACACCGTCGCTCTGCAGCATAGTAAGATAAACGCATATCCAGTTATAGCTGTTTTCACCTACCATCGCAACATGCTTATCTGATAATCCCATATCATAAAGAGCAGTTCCGATATACAGAGTTGTGCTTCTGAACTCCTTATATGTTACATCTCTTATTACTCCGTTTTCTCTGAATCTGAAACCAGACTTATCCCCTGCCTCATCTGCCGCCATCTTTACCATTTCCCTGATGGTATTAAACTTTTTTACTGTAGACAAATACTCATACTTTGTTGTTTTCATAATTACACACCTCATATGCATTTTAAATAATCTGTTTTGAAAATATTGATTTGTCAGAACTATTATATCATACTCCCTTAAAAAACGCAATATTTTTATATTTCATAGCAATATTATTCTTGATTTACCATATAAAATATGTTATAATACAGTAAAATTAAATATTCACACAGAGTGCTCTATACACCGCTTAGGTGTACAGAGTGAAAAGGGAAAGAGGTGCGAGCCCTCTACGATACCAGTCGCTGTATACGTCGGTTGGTTATATTCACAGGCGAAAGCCGGTCATTGGGAAACTGAGAAGGCAGAATATAAACACAAAAGATGTGAGTCAGAAGACCTGCTCTGATGTTGTTCCGCAAATACATTCGTACAGGAACAGCAGTTTTGTATGATTACATACAAATTGTGATAGTCACAGAAAAACTCTGCTGTGGTAATTTACCACGGTTTTTTTAATTTTACGTGGTATAAAACTACAAAATGAAAGGGTTGACTATTATGAAACCAAACAAATTACTATCGTTCGTGTTAAGTCTTGCTGTGTCTTCAAGCTTAACCGTAATCCCTGTTTCCGCAGAGGAAACACAAAACATTACCGCATATCTGTCAGTAAGCCGATACGGCGAATTTGTTTCTGACAAGGACGGTAATAAAGCCACACTTGTTCCTGTAGAGCTTACAGGCGAAACAAGCTATACTCTTGATGATGTATTTACCGCCGCACACGATTTATATTACGATGGAGGTGCTGATGCAGGTTACGCTTCCGCTGACAGCAACTGGGGACTTTCCCTTGCAACTCTATGGGGCGATTCAAGCGGAAACGTCGGTTACTATGTAAATGGTGCGTCTCCTTCAGATTTAACTTGTGAAATTGTGAACGGCGACTGCATCGACGCTTTTATTTACACAAGCGGTTTCTATGAAGCATACTCAAAATTCGGTGCCTATTCTTCCGATGCTGTCATAAACGAGCCGACTGAGTTTACTCTCTACCAGGCCGGATATGATGCAAACTGGAATATGATTTTCTCTCCGTGTGCTGATGCCACAATCACAATAAACGACGAAGAAACAGACATCACAACCGATGAAAACGGTGTAGCAACACTTACTTTCGATTCGCTTGGTACATATACAATCTCAGCAACCAAAACCAAAATCGTAGATGACGAAACAGTACCGGCTATCACCGCTCCGGTATGTAAAGTGTCCGTAGTTTCTGAAATCGCAGAAACAGAAGAACCCACAGAGTCTCCCTCTGAAAACCCTTCAGAGTCACCGACAGAAACGCCTTCCGGCGCTCCCGTGATTACTGCTGACACTGTAATTAATAACATCGCAAAAAAGCTTTCCGAAAACGGAGTTGCAACTGACGGAAATATGCAATGGTTCGTTGCTGATATGGCGATGTATGCTGAAGTTTATCCCGAAAGCGAGTTTGTTTTATCAGATACCGAAAAGCAATTGTGCCTTAATGTAATAATAGAAGATGCAGAAGCTGCAACCGCTCCGGCTGCACTTGCCAAGGATATAATTGCTCTAAGAGCTTTAGGCTATGATGCAAGGAATATATACACCGCCGACGAAGAACAGCTTGATGCTGTGGCAAAACTCACCGCACTCGTTGACGAAGGTTCAGATGCTATAACAAACATTTATACACTGCCATATGTAATTATGGCTTTACAGCAAGGCACAGGCTATGCGACAGATATACAGATGAATTCTCTTATTGAAACTGCTGTTGCAAATAAATCCTCGTGGCATGATACAACACGTGGAATCGACGGCATAACACCTATGATTGTTGCTCTTGCTCCATATTACAGAACAAATGATTCAGTAAAAACAGCAATTAATGAAGCGGTTGAAATTATCGGAACCTTTGGTGATGAAACAGGCTTGATAAATAATCCGGCAACTACAGCACTTGCCATAACCGCATACTCTGCTTTGGGAACGGACGTTGAAACGCTGACAACAGATGCCACTCTCATTGACGGACTTTTAACACAGGTATCAGAAACAGGCGATGGGTTTGTTCCTGTGACAAACTCGTTCTCGACAGAGCAGGGCTTCAGAGGCTTACTTGCGTGGAAGCTACTGGATAACAGCAAGAGAATGTTTGATTTTTCATCGTATCCAATGAACGCTGCGCACGCAACAGATGAAACTCCCACAGCTGCACCGACTGATAAACCGTCCGGAGATGATGGTGGCTCATCATCAGACAATGATATAACAGTAAGCGTTCGGGTTATGATGCATGATGAGGACAAGTGTGACAACTCATATACATACAAAAACAACTCATCAAAGTATACCGCTATAGTAAACGAAAGCTTTACTATGGCAAAAGGTTCAACCGTATACGATGCTCTCATATATGCACTCAATAAAAACAAAATTGAGTATGAGGTTGATAAAACCGGCTACCTTGAATCCATTAACGGAGTCGCAGAATTTGACCACGGCAACAAATCGGGTTGGCAGTTTATGATCAATGGCAATTATATAGATAGCGGCAGTAAAGAAATAGAATTGAATTCTTCAGGTTCAATAACCTGGTTCTACACAGACGACTATACAAAGGAAAAGGGTTCTGACCGTTATTCAGCAGGCAGCGGCTCATCATCAAGCAATATAAAGGCAACTGCTGCACCTACCGAAACACCAACAGAATCCCCTTCCGAAGCTGCTACAGAGAGTCCTGCAAAAGAAACATTGGTTTTCACTGATGTATCTGCTGATGCCTGGTACAGCAAAGCAGTTAATTATGTTGTTGAAAACGGCTTGTTCGATGGAGTTACAGACACTGAATTTGAGCCTGATACAAATATGACACGTGCAATGCTTGTAACAGTTCTTTACAGGTTCGAAAACACTGCATTAACAGCTTCCGAAACAGCATTTACAGATATTACAAAAGATACCTGGTACTATGATGCAGTACAATGGGCATCGGCAAACAAGATTGTAGACGGCATAACAGATACAGAATTCTCCCCTGACACTCCGGTAACAAGAGAGCAGATAGCAACTATTATTTATCGCTATGCACAGTACAGGGATATGGACGTTTCGGTTGGCGAAGATACAAATATACTTTCATACGATGACGCATTTGATATTTCAGAATACGCAATACCTGCAATACAATGGGCTTGCGGTACCGGAATCATCAACGGTACGAGCGATAGTGAGCTATCGCCGGCAGCCACTGCTACAAGAGCACAGGTTGCGGCTATCCTGATGCGTTTCATCGAAAGTGCAAAATAAGGAATAAAACTATGAAAAAGATATTATCCATTTTTATCAGTTTACTAATTATCACATCAAACATAGCAATAGCGGAAGAAGATTCTTCCGCTATTGCTGTTGTTAATTCTACAGCACAGTATTTATATGCAACTGTAGCTAACCCTGAAGTCGGCTCAATCGGTGGAGAATGGACGGTTCTGGGACTGGCAAGATGCAATGCAGATATTCCGGAGGAGTATTTTGAGAAATACTATGAAAATGTTGAAATCACTCTCAAATCAAACAACGGAATTTTACATGATAAGAAATACACCGAATATTCAAGGGTTGTTATTGCACTTACCGCTATAGGCAAATCACCGCAGAATGTAGCCGGCTACAACCTGCTTTTGCCACTCATTGATTATAACAAAAATACATCACAGGGCATAAACGGAGCCACCTGGGCGCTTATTGCCCTCGACTGCGGCAATTATGATATTCCTCAAAACACTGATGCTGAGGTTACAGCAACACGTGAAATGTATATTAACTATATTTTAAAAAACCAATGCTCTGACGGCGGCTGGGCATTATCAGGAAATACTGCTGATGCGGATATTACAGGAATGGTGCTTCTGGCCTTGTCAAAATATCAGGATAACCCCAATGTAAAATCCGCAACTGAAAGAGCGATTCTGTGTATGTCAGAAGCACAGAAGGACAATGGTGGATTCGCAAGCTATAATACTGAAAATTCCGAAAGCACGGCGCAGATGATTACAGCACTTTGCGAGCTTGGCATATCTCCAACCGATTCACGTTTTACTAAAAACGGAGTTTCACTGCTTGACAATCTGATGTCATATAAAACCGGCGCCGGATTCAAGCACACATACGATAATACCGATATAAACCTTATGGCGACTGAACAGTGTTTATACGCACTCACTGCAACTCAGCGTTTACTTGGCGGTAAGTGCAGTCTTTACACAATGGATGATGTAACACAAAAAAACGGTAACACTACAGAAATCGGATTAATCGGCAAAAATCCTGACGTGCAAAAGGCAGAAATTATATCAGAGAACAAAACCTTCGACGACATAAAGGGACATATAAATCAGACTGAGATAGAAGAGCTTGCAAAACGAAATATAATAAACGGAAAATCTGATACTGCTTTTGAGCCGTCCGCTACAATGACACGCGCGGAATTTGCAACGATTATCACCAGAGGCTTAGGACTTTCGGCAAAATCAAATTCCGTGTTTACAGATGTATCGGAAAATGACTGGTTCTACAACTATGTAAACACAGCTTATTCATACGGAATTGTAAACGGAGTATCTGACACAGAGTTTAATCCAAACGGTACAATTACCCGTGAAGAAGCCGCAGTTATGATTGAGAGAGCCGCAAAGCTATGCGGTATGAATACAGAAATTGAAGATTTTAATATACGTAACATACTGGCAGGCTTTTCAGATTATGTAAAGGCTGCTGAATGGGCAAAATCCTCACTTGCGTTCTGCTACAATGAGAAAATACTAAATCCTGATGTTATGAAAATTAACCCACAGCAAGCTGTAATGCGTTCTGAAATTGCATATATGCTTTATAATATGCTTAATCTTTCCAAGCTTTTATAGGAGTCAGATTTATGAAAAAACACAAGAACAAAATCATAGCAGGTATAGTTATAATAATTACACTTACCGTTGCATTCTTTATAGGCGGAGGGACAGAAAACTCACCTGTGAACAACACAGAAGTCACAGATACACCAGATACTGAAACAGAAACGTCTACAGAAGAACCTTCTGCAGAGCCAACCGCTGCTCCATCAGCTACAGTAACTGTAGCTCCAACAAAAGCACCGATTGCCATGGCTACTGATAAACCAACCGCAAAGCCTGTTCAGAGTTCAAATTCCGAAAAAACAAAAAAATACGAAATTGCGATTGATGAAACCAAACCGACTCCGGTCGCACCTGAGGAATCAACCGTCACAGACGCAGAACTTACCTGCACACTCTCTGTAAGATGCGACACTATACTTAATAATCTCAGTCTTGTGGATTCCTCCAAATCAGGACTTGTGCCGAAAAACGGAATAATTTTTTCAGAAAAGAAAGTATCCTTCTACGAGGGAGAAAGTGTTTTCAATTTGCTGTACAGAGAAATGAAACAGAATAATATTCATTTTGAATTTGTGAACACTCCGATTTATAACAGTGCTTATATCGAAGGCATAGCAAATATATATGAATTTGATTGCGGCGACCTTTCAGGCTGGATGTATAAGGTGAATGGCTGGTATCCGAATTACGGCTGTTCACAGTATCAGATAAAGCAGGGCGATAAAGTCGAATTTGTTTATACCTGCGACTTAGGTAAAGACGTGGGCGGAGAATACTCACCGAGGAACGGACGATGATTTTATGAATGAATTTAAAACCTATCATCCTATTGTGAATTTTACATACTTTATTTTTGTAATAGGATTTTCAATGTTTTTTATGCATCCGATAGCATTGGCTATATCTCTTGTGTGTGCATTCAGCTATTCTGTAGTTTTAAAGGGAAGAAAAGCTATAAGCTCTAATCTCTTGTATATGCTGCCTATGCTGATTTTTGCCGCACTTATAAACCCTGCATTCAACCATGAGGGCATAACAATATTGAGATATCTGCCAAGCGGAAACCCATTAACATTAGAATCAATAGTATACGGAATCGCAGCCGCAACGATGATTGTAAGTGTTATATGTCACTTCTCGTGTTTTAATGAGATTATAACAAGCGATAAGTTTGTATATCTTTTCGGTCGTATAATACCTTCACTGTCACTTATTCTTTCTATGACTCTTAGGTTTATACCGAAGTTTATTGCACATATGAAATCAGTTTCAGCTGTGCAAAAATGTATAGGACATGATATCTCTGACAAAAACATTATTAAAAGAATCAAATACGGTGTTTCGATTCTCTCCTCAACTGTTACCTGGGCTTTGGAGAATGCAGTTGAAACCTCTGACAGTATGCGTTCAAGAGGCTACGGGACAGCAAAAAGAACTGCTTTTTCTATATTTACTTTTAGCAAAAGAGATGCTTCTGCACTATTATGCATTACAAGCTTAGGGACATACATTTTAATTGGCAGTATCACTAAGAGCATAAACTTCAGCTACTTCCCCTATATTAAAGGAAGCGGTTATTCATTTTTCAGCATAAGCGTATTTATTGCTTATTTTATATTGCTTATAATACCTATAATTATTGAAGTGTGGGAGGTGATAAAATGGAAATCTATAGAATCAAAAATCTGACATTTTCGTATCCAAAAAAGGATACAGCCGCACTTTCTGACATAAATCTGACTGTCAGACAAGGCGAGTTTATAACTCTTTGCGGAAAATCAGGCTGCGGTAAAACAACGCTTCTGAACCTTTTGAAATCCACACTGTCA
>CAYMCT010000004.1:15519-17069 GCA_964389075.1 uncultured Lachnospiraceae bacterium | reverse complement strand
ATCAGAACATAGTACAACGGATATATCATTATAAATGATAATATAAGAAGCAATGTTATATTAACAATATTAAATACATTATCATATTTGCTTTTTTTAATTTTGTTTTTCAATTTACTGCTCTCCTTTACCACAAACTTACATCCTTGTATTTCTTACTTATGGAATTAGTTACCAATATAAGAACAAGGTTACACGCAGAATTAAACAAGCCGACAGCCGTACTGACTCCCCAGTTCTGTGTTTCAAAGCCCAGTCGGTAAACATATGTCGATATAACATCGCTCACATCATATATTGCCGGATTATAAAGCAGCATTATCTTTTCGTATCCAAGACTCATAATTCTGCCCACAGCAAGTATCAGCATTGTTATAACAGTAGTCTGAATTGACGGAAGAGTAATATAGAACAGCTTTTGGAACCGTCCTGCACCGTCAAGGTCCGCCGCTTCATACTGCTGAATATCAATCGCACTTAATGCCGCAAGATATATTATCGAATCCCAGCCAACCGACTGCCATATTTGAGAAATGACATAAATAGGCTTGAACATACGAGGTTCCATCAAAAGATTTGCTTCCGTACCCGTAAACATTCCTGCTATATAGCCTATAATACCTTGAGGGGACACAAATATCTTTATCATTCCGCATACAACTACTACCGAAATAAAATGCGGCAGATATGTTGATGTCTGAACAAATTTTTTCACTGTTTTGTTGCCTACTTCATTCAAAAACAGTGCCAGAATTATCGGTGCCGGGAAACCGAAAATCAAGGTTGTTAAGCTTATAGAAAGTGTGTTCTGTAAAAGTCTGCCGAAATCAGGAGAGGAAAAGAAACTTCTGAAATTTTCAAAACCTACCCATTCACTTCCCGCAAAGCCCAGTCGCGGTGAAAAATTCTTAAACGCAATTAATGCACCATACATAGGTTTGTAATGAAACAGTGCATAAAACAATATCACCGGAAGAACCAATAAATATAATTTCCAGTTTTTCTTCATATCCCGTTTCCAGGTATTGCGTTTTTTTCCGGGCTTTTTCAGCACTGCTGTTTCAACATATTCCATAATGTTCCTCCAAAGTTAAATTTAAAATGTAACCGTCCTGTCCGAAATACATCATACTATAATTCCGGACAGGACAATCACTTTATGCCAATAATTATTTTGCTAAAAATTCCTTATAAGCTTCGTTTCTGATTTCAAGAGATCTTTCAATTCCTCTTGTTTTAAGCTCGCTGATTACGCTGTCGTATTCGTCAAACGATTTTGTTCCGAGAATGAATTTTGTAATCATTTCGTCTACATATGTGTTAATTGAGTTATCGAGAAGCGCAAGCTCGTTCTGCTTATCTGACGATATATGAAGGTTTGGCATAACGTGATCCTTCATATTGGTTTTTGTCCAGATGTCCCATGCTGCCAGCTGCTGCGGCATTGACGCATACTGTTCCATATATCTCTTGTCCTGAACGAACGGGCCTGATGAATATGAAGCTGTGTACTGCGAAAGCATAATGTTCATTGAATGACCTTCTGAATT
>CAYMCT010000004.1:0-15509 GCA_964389075.1 uncultured Lachnospiraceae bacterium | reverse complement strand
GCTCTGTATATTTCGGATATCCGTCAACCATCTCATAGCTCTCACCCTCAATACCGAAGTTGTACAGCATATGACCTTCCTCGCTGTATCCGTAGTCAAGGAGTTTCAGCGCCGCATCAATATTATCACAGTCAGTTGTGATTGCAGTGAATGAGTTTGTCATTCCCGGAACCGGAATCTGCAGATATCCAAACTCAGGCTTATCACCCTTATTTAATACCGGAGAAGGTGCTCCTACCAAATCAAACTTTTCGTCCGGTGCTGATGTGAGGTATCTGCCTATGCCGTTTCCTAATGACATACCCGCTGCACCTGATTCGCCGTTAAGAATGTTTGAATCAATTGTAGTGTTGTCAAGCAATGCAAAGTTCTTGTCTATCAGCCCCTTTGCATACCAGTCACTCATAACCACAAGGAAATCCTTGAAGCCTTCATCAAGCATTCCGAATTTAACCTCGCCATTGTCTATGTAATATCCCATTGTAGTATCGAATGCACCTACAAACTGTCCGTTTTTGAAAGCATCCATAGTCACAGTAAGCGGAGCTGCTGCGCCCTTCTTCTCCTTGAAGGCAGTAAGTACAGTTTCCCATTCAGCTATGGTTTCAGGAACCTCAAGCCCTAACTCTGTAAGCCAGTCCTGACGAAGTGCCATTCCCCATGATACCTGCAAGCTTTCATCACCTCTGATAAACGGAAATGCGAACAGTTCACCATCATTTGTTTCACAAAGCTTCTTTATATCCGGATTTTCTTCAAGATACTTCATGAGATTAGGCAGCTTGTCTTTATGCTCATACAAATCAATTATTACGCCTTCATCAATCGCCTTCTGCGGTCCGCCCGGATATGTGAGCCAGTTATACTGAATCATATCAGGGAATTCTGTTGCTGCCATAAGGATATTAAACTTCTCCGACAATGAGCCGCCCGATGGGTGGATAAAGTTAATGTCAAGCTCAAGATTCTCCTGCATCTTTTTATAAAGCGGTGTTTCATCAAGGTTTTCTACCAAAGACGCTGCCGCTCCCTGCAGAGGAATCCAGTAATCGAGAGCTTCTGTTTCTGTTGTTTTTGTTGTGCTGCAGCCTGACAAAACCGATGCAGCTGCGAGTATTACTGCCAATATAGATGATTTTCTTTTCATTGTTATTAATCCTTTCTCAATCATTGTTTTTTACTGTACTACGCCGTTTACATATGTAATTGCTTTTGATAACGGCTTCATTGTTTTTGTATTTACAAGCATCACCTTAACCGTGCTGCCCTCTGTAACCTCTGCGGTTACATTAACCTTACTGCTTCCCTGTTCTGATGTTCCGAACACAACCTTATCAAGTGTTCCGTCAACATAAGCTGCAATGATAAGCTTTGCGTCGCTGTCAGTCGGTACTGCATATGCACTGTATACATTTCCTTCAACTGTTGGATATATACAGTCTGTTTCATATTCAGGCTTCTGCAGATAAATCTGATATTCTTTATAGATACCATCATTCTCGATTACCAGAACACATCCGTCCTCTAATTCTGATATCTGCTCGCTTAAAGTGCTGTCACTGTATACACCCGTAGGCATACCGCAGGTGAAATCAAGATAGTCAGTAAGCTCTGAAATTGAGGTTTCTTCAGGAATATAAATTTTACCGTCATCAATGATTGCATCCTCTGAAGCACTTGTTATATACGGAATTTCATCCTCGATATATTTTCCGTTATATATCTTAATATCATCAAACACTGCATTATCATGAACAATAAGCTTTAGCTGGCTTATAAACTGCGTAGGATATTTACGAACCGTATAGTTTCCTGTTTCCTCCGCAAACTCGCCGTTAACTCTTACCTCAAGCGTTTGTGAACCGGGCTGTGATGTAACTGCAATCTTATACCACTTGCCTGCTTCATACGGCATAATCGGATAGCTTGAATTTTTACCGTAAATCATTCCGTTTTCAAAATAAGCTGCTGTTATACCCATTCTGTACTCATGTCCTGATGTCAAACAATTACGTGTATTTGCGTTTGTATACATCTGAACCTCTATCTTTGAATTATCAAGCGGCATTACCGAAACCTCTGCTGTAACCGGCTTGTATGCAGTTGAATCCACATAGGTAGTGCTTGTTGTAAACAGGTTGACGGTAGCCGAACCCTTATTGCCGTCGGTTGATTCAACGAGAATACTCTTATCGCCCGAAGCTCTTCCGGCACCCTTTGCAACCTCTGTCTTTGACAAGTTGCTTTCTACCTTCAAAGTTGTCTGGCTTGCATCTGAAATTTCAGCAATTGTCTTATTTGTTCCGTCCATGGTTACATAGTAACGTTCATTATCATTACTCTTTATTTCAGCATACTTTCCGTTTGCTGTTGTGCTGTAATCTGTTATCACATTACCGCTCGCATCACGCACTATAATATTTTTTGCACGTGACATATCGAACATATTAAGCACTTCATTAACCGTAGCGGTTGTATCAGTAAACACAGTACCTCTCTGTGCATAGCTTGCCGGAACAACACTGCTTGTTACAGGAAGCTTTGTATATGTTGTCTTAGGTAAAGCACCGCCGATATACTTTGTCATTTCAAGATTATCAAAATACATACCCTTACCGGCACTGCTTGCTACGTTCTTGAAATGTACCCACAGATAATCAATACCCTTGATTCTGTCAAACTCGTCCTCAACCGTTCCTACAGCCGAAGCAAAGTCTGTAAGCTCGTAGTTCTGAATATAAACAGGAGCCTGACCGTCCGGCTTTGTTGATGTCGGTCCGTCTACTATAACCTCACCGTCAAGGTAAGCTGTAACAGTATTATATGTACTTTCACCGTCACCTGATGTTAATACCACTCTCAGATTATACCACTTACCCGGTATAAGTGCAGGAGTTAAATCGAATACATGATTATCATTAAGAATCTTTATGTAATCACCCGAAACCTTAATGAAATCAACCATTTTCTTTAAGCTTCCGTCCTCTTTTATAAACTGTGCGGTTAAGCATAGAGGGGTTATCTTTTCATCAAAAGCAAAATCAACAGAAATCTCTAAGCTGTCGCCCGATTCGTACAGTTCACCATATTCATTGTTAAATTCAAGTCGGGTATCAAGTGATGTGTCTGAGCTTTCCGATGTTCTCTGCCAGTGTACCGCATTATCATCTGTACCCTTACCGAAAACACCCTTTTTGGTTTCAATTATAACCTCAGCACCGTCTACCGAAAGCTTTGATGCACCGATAAACATTGGTGTTGAGCTTACATCGCTTGCACCGTTCTCCGACGCTGTCATGTCACTGAAATCGGTATCTATAAGCTTAACCTCAGCAAACTTAGCTGTATCCTGCTTATCATAGCTGCCCTTGAAAATTTCAATATTATCTATTGCCATTTTACCGTATTTTACGCCCTCATTCAAGCTGATTGCAAATACGGCTCTTCTCATATCCTCACCGTTTCTTATACCAACAGTTGCTGAATATTCACCGTTAATGTACAACTCTGCATACATATCAGCTGCCGAAAGCGGTTCGCCGTTTGAGTCGGTTCTGTGTACCACCCACTGAACATTGTTCCATGCTCCTGCATAAAGCGATTTAACTCCTGAAACAGGATACTCACAGTTATCGTTAGTGATACAACCCTCATTTACTGACGGTGCATAGTTATTGTTACCTTCTTCTCTGTATGTTACATATGCACAACGGTAACCCTTTACGCCCGATGGGTTATCACCAAGTCCGAACAGATATTCAACATACTTTCCTGTGCTGCTCTTTCCTGTTTCTTCATCATACGGGTTAAACTTAACATCATATGAAACAGTAAAATCTGCCCCGTCCTCTATTCCTAACTCAGAAACATTTACTGTTCCTGCCGAATAGATTGCTGAGCCGGAATCTGCATTAGTCATTTCCATCTCAAAGTACTTGTTGAGTCCCGATTCCATAATTAATGCACTTGTACTCTCCGGCGATTCCTTTGTAGTAATCTCTGCAAAGCCTGCATCATCAACGGTTGTGCAGTCCTCAAAATCCTGACTCCATACCTTTTCCATACCGCCACCGGCAAAAAGTCTGTCAGCAATAGGAGTTGTATTAATCACGCCCTGCGTAAGTGCCATTCTAACTGTAACAGCCACGTCTGAACCGTTGAAATTAATTGCTACCTTGCGTACGTCCGAATTGTATTCTTCACCCTCAGGTGCTATAGAGCTGTCAAGATGCACTGCATCCATATCGCTTACAGTGTATGATGACGCACCCTCTACGCTAATCTGCATATACAAGGTCTTGTTATTCTTTGTAAGCTTTACAAGACTGTCACTTACCACTTCAATATCAGCGTCTGTATGCATGAACCAGTATCCGTCTACTGCTGATGAAAAGCTCATTTCATCTCTTACAGTGATATTGTTGTAGTTATCATCAATATAGAAGCCTCTCTGTACGCTTTCTGCGTCGCTGTAAAGCGATGTCATATCATAAACCGCATACGCACCCTTGTCGTTGCTGTTATGTGCAACAAGCTCTGCAAAGCTTCCTGCCTGCTGTGAATTTGCTTTACCCGGATTTATTGTAAGTGTGTTGTGACCCTCTGTACGTGATGCATATCTTGTAGTAGGAGAACCAATATTATAGCTTGATGTTCCAAGCTCATATGCCCATGTTTCGCCGCCGAGGTCAAATATAAAGTCACCGCTGTCATTGTGTGAATGATAGAAGCTTGTAGGTCCGCCCGCTGCTGCAAAGAATAGTGCATTCGGGTTTTGGAAGTCTTCATGTACGATAAAGCTCTCTGTTCCCTCTCCTACATAAACATTCGGTATCGCATCCAAATCTGATATTGATGCTTCCGGCATATAATATACAATATCAAGTACTGACGGATCTGCACTCATCATATTAGAACCAAACTGGGTTCTTAGTTCCGGCGAAAGCTTTATCTTTCTCATTGCTGCGAGCTGCGGCAAATCATAATAATCCGCAAAGAACGAGAACGGTTCAAGTGAGAAGAATCTCGTCATACAGTCACTGTCGTCGCCGTAGCTAAATCTTGAGTTAAGCGATGTATAGTTAACTATATTTTTGCTCTGCTCTTTCATGCCCGGAGCCGAAAGAAGATTGTAGTCCGTACCCATTACGCTTATAAGCGAACCTGCCGAATATGCAATATCCGACTGCATTGAGTACCAGTAACGAGGGCTCTCCAGCCATTCGCCTGTTTCAAAGCCGCACAGTACATATTCATAACTTCTCAAAGCCTTTTCAATAGCGTCAAAGCAAAGCTCAGGATTTCTTTCACCTACAGCAAGTGCTGAAACAATCATACCGCTGTTTACGAATGAACCGTAGTTTGACTTCCATCTTGCAAACGCATTGCTCGACTGCAATCCACCGCCTTCTACTGCATCTATAGGCGATGCATTTCCCGGCAAGCCTGCATAATATGCACGGCTTACAGGTTCTATCTCAAGCTTGATAATTGCATCTGCAATTTTATCTATAGTTTCTGTATCACCGTTGTTATACATATAGTTGTACAACCAGTCATAACCGAACGCAAGACCCGAGCTCCAGACACCTGAATCTATAATATGTGAATAGTTGAAATCAGGAAATTCTGCAACTGCAATCAAGTCCTGCATTGCACGTTCTGCGTATCTTGTATCCTCTGTAAGAAGATATGCAAAAGCTAATTTCTTCACTCTTGCTTCAAAGCTTTCAGCCGCTGTGTTTGTTCTGTAGCCGTCCTTGGCATAAATTGAATCAAACGATACAACAGCTTCATTCATTACAGCTTCGGCTGCCGAAATGAATCCGTCAACCATTGTTCTGTAATTACCGTCACTCTCTGCAAGCGCTGTAATTTCTGCTATCTTATCACTGTTTACAATCAATCTCGGATGTTGTTCGCCGTTTGATGTATTGGCATTAAAGGTATCCTCTAAAGCCTCCGCTGTAGGACGCTCGTAAAGTAAATACCAGTTCATCATACGAACATCTGACACCTCAAACGCTGTACCTTTAAACTTACCGTCAGCAACCAGCTCATCGTTATATACATCATACCAATGGTCGTTATTTTCAAGAACTATTGTTTCGTCATCGGCAATAACCATACCGTTTCCGTCAGCATATGTTTTAACCGAAAACAGCTTACAAGCTCTCTGTACAGGTATTAATTCAACACCGTCACTGATTTTCATATCAGCACTAAGGTTCATTGATTCTGAACCGTTTGAAAGCACTCCGTTTGTAAAAGCTGCATTTACGCCCAATGCTGAATTGAAATCGTCAAGTGAAATATATATTTCACCCTCCTCATAAACAGGTGCAGGCTCCATATCAAGCTTTTCACCATCTGCATAGTAAACGCCCGAATATGCATGGAATGCTGCTGTATACTGATTTAACAGATTTTCTGCTTCTATACTGTCAACAAAAACAGATGTTTTTTCAGGCACGCCGTTTACCATTGCCTTTTCATAACCTGTTATGTCATAGTTAAGAAGCTCTGCACTTCCCGTTTCACTTTCTATTGATGTAACTACATCATCAAGTCTGTCCGATTCAAAGCTTGATTTAGCCACCGGCTCACCGTCAAGGTACATCTCTACCTCATCGGTATTAACATTATAGTACACCAGATATGTATACCATGTATCAAGCTCGATTGAGCTTGTGCTGCCGTCAGCATATGTAATTTCCGTTCCGTTTATCATGGTAGTTGAAAATGTTGTGTTAGTCTTTCTGTTTTTCAGACGGAACAGGTCAAGGCTTGTTTCCTCGCTTGTTATCTTAAATTCAGTACTAAGACCAAAATACTTATATCTCTTTTTCTGTTCAAAATCCTGCTGTCTGCCCTCTGTATGAACACCGAAGCTGCACATACCCTTTACTGTTTTGTCTAAAACAATATTTTTTACCTTATCGGGATTCTGATAATCGAAAGCACCCATTTTAACAGTATTTCCCTCATCGGCACTTATAGTTGTTTTTGCATAAGTCTCTGTTGTTATGTTGTGGTAATTACTGTTAAAATATGTGTAATCACCTACGTTCTGGTCTACGTTGACAGTTGCCGTTGTATTCGCCGCCGAAGCAACAGGCACAGCCACAGAAAACGCCAATGCTGCCGTCAACACTAAACTGATAACTTTTTTATTCATTATAACCCTCCTTAACCTTCTTCTATCATACGGATGATTTCACAGCCGGCAGCCAGAACAATTCCCGTGCCATGGTCGTCATTTTTATGCGTTGGAATATTAAAATAATATTCTGCCTGCATATGACAACCCGAACCGAGACACACTCCGTAAAGATTTCCTTGTTTATCAACCGCTCTTTCTAATATACCCTCCCAGGCTTTAACAGCAAATTGTGCATAACTTCTGTCGAGCCAGCCATTATTAACACCTCGTGCAATCGTAAGAGCGAACATTGCACTGCAGGAGGTTTCAACATATGAATCAGGTCTGTTAAGCACCTGATGCCACATTCCGCATTCATCCTGATTCTTTACAATTCCGTCTACAAAGAGTCTGTAAAGCTCTAATGCCTCCCTGCACAGAACCTCGTTATTGCAATGAAGCAGTATTTCAGTAAGTGATACCATCACCCAGCCGTTACCTCTGCCCCACGGCACACGGCTTGCCTTTTCCTCTTCGGGGAAATATATATGTGAAAATAATTTTTCGTCCTCCATCCACAGCCGCTCTTTGTAGCCTCTTAGCTGTGTAAGGAGCATATCCGAATATTTGCCATCACCTGTCATTTCACAAAGCCTTGTCAGAAATGAGCTGCTCATATAGAAATCATCTGCCCACATTGTTTTTACTCTGTAAAATGTTCCGTCAGGGAATTTCGGTATTCCGTCTATTCTTGATGCAAGTAAATCTATGAGCCTTTTCATCTCTGCATCCGATGTCAGCTTGTATGCGTCACACAGGCACATACCCACAGTACCTATATCGTCCCATGTGTCAAGCTTTACACATCTCGGAATAAGCTGTACGCTTCCAAACTGTTTGAAATCATACTGTGCATAGTCGAAATAATTACTCATAACCCTTACCGAATCCAGATAATACTGCATTGCAGCTTTATCCTCAAGCAATTCTGCACTTCGTCTTATTCCCCAAAGTCCAACCATGACAGCATAGAACCATTGACCGAAAAACTTTGATTCTGTGTACAGTCTTAACCACAAATTCTCACTGTTGAACCGCCAGAAAACATTATCACCGTTTCCGTTATAGTACGGCTTTATAAACTGCACATTTTCTTCAGGTGCAAACATTTCACCAATGCTTGCATTTTTCGTTCCAAAAGGACCTATACACAGCCATTTTTCATTACATTTCTCAATCATGGGAAGCTGCATACCGCCATCTTCGGTAATTTCAAATCCCCATTTCCCATTGCTATCTATTGCCTTTATAAGCACCTTATCGTTCTTTGAAAGCTTTATTTTGCAATGCTCACCTTTAATCAAGCGTGCCGTTTCTGCACCGTTTACAAACACCTTACATTCAGATAATGCAGATATTCCGACTGCCGTTTCATCGCACGACTCCGAATAGGCATAGGCTACACTCGCTTTTTTACTTTCAGGATACAGCCTTGAAAAATCAAAAGACTTGTCATACGAATTCTTTTTTGGAAATTGACAGCAAGCCGCTTTTTCCAAATCGTTAGTCATAAGATTCCCGTCAGATGCCTTTATAAGCTCTGATACAGCAAATCCTTCAAGTCCTGCAAAATCTCCGTGCGGTATAACCGCATTAAGACACAGCAGATAATCATTACTCCATCTTCCCGGATACAAGACAAATGAACATTTAATATTTATATTAAAGCCTTCATCTGTCTTTATCTTTTTTATTATGAGTCGGTTTGCGCCCTTTTTAAAATCGACCTTTATTCTGTAAATACCGTTATCAGACTGTGCGTCACCCAGTATAACCCCATTATCCTGCTCTGCAAAAATTTCACAGCCGTTTAACCAGACTCTTACATTTTTATCTACCGAAATCATGCCCTTGCTGTCACAGTCAGCATAAATATCAGACGACGCATATACGCAATCACCGATTTCGGAATCGGGATAACATTTCTCTATATCAATTCTGTATGCATCCTGAAGCATATTCTGTCTGAACAAGCCTTTCACATACGGTCTTAACATAATATTTGCCCTACCTCGGTTATGGAGCATACTGTTAAGCATCTTCTTTACAGCTTCTTCGGGCGGAAGAACACCCATCGTCTCCGCTGCGGTTAATTGTTCATTCATAAGGTTCCCTTTCCGTGTTGTAGTTCACATTTTACCTCTGATTATATTTTACCATATCCACATCTTTTTCGTAAACAGACCATTTTGTGTTGTACAGGACAATTTTTGAACTATTGCGTCCTATACACCACAAAATGGTGAGATACGCTTAATATCTCACCATTTCATATACCATTAAATCAGTATTTATGAAGTTTTATGCTTATTTGCTCACTACATCAAGCAACGGATTAATTGTATCAATTCCGTCCCAGAGCATAGCCTTTACTACCTGACCATCAGTCTTGCTGATTGAAGCAGTAATTTCACAAAGTGTACTTGCACTTTCACCTGCTGTTCCAATTACAGCATTACTGAATGTATCGCCGTCATATGTTGCAACGATAAGAACCGCATCCGGATTTGTTGCATTGTCAACAATAGTGCTTGCTGTTACTGTACCGTCACCGTTATCAACAAGCTCAATTGCATCGCTTGCTGTTACAGTTTCAGGTGTTGCACCGCCGATGTAGTTCTTGATTGAGAAGTTATCAATCATAACACCACGTTTCTTATTAGTGTTACACGTATATTCGATCAAGCACTTTGTAATACCCGCATAGTCTTTTTTGTAATGATTATAAAAATCTCCTGCGAATACCTGCATTGTTCCGTCAGCTCTTGTAAAATACAATTTAAACGGAGTTGCACTCGAGCCTCTTTCAAGTACAAGGCGAAGATTATACCAAGTATTCGATACCAGAGGTTCGTCCAATTTAAACTCTATGCTACCTACTTTGATTTTTTCTTGCTGAACGTTTACAATATTGCCGGCTTTATAATTCGAACTGTTAGATTCTTTAAAGTCAGGGCTCCACATACGGCCGCTCGTAATTGAGAATGGCTGTATAACATCGTCAAAAGCAAAATCCAACGAAAATTCCTGACTATCACCATTAGCATACAACTTTGTACTCGGATTTGTATTCATAAATATCTCAAGATTTTCCGACGAAGAACTGTCTGCAGTTTCACCCTCCGCAACTTGCGTATTGTATATATGCATCGCCATATCGCTTGCCGATTTACCGGCAGCAGTTTCAAACAATATATAATCCTTAGCATTATTAATTTTCACAGTATTACTTGGCTGTGAAACACCAGGCATAACACTGTTTGCCAAATCTGTTTCTTCAAAGCCTGTTGTAACAGCATTTACAACTGTATTTGTTGTAGCTGCCATAGCAGTTCCGTTAGCTGCACCCTTTACAACCTTGATGTTATCAACATACATGGTGCCGCTTTCAGCCCCCGACTGCATATACATTGCCAACACAAGTGCTTCAGGAGCAGTTCCCTCTCTGTTTGTGAGCGTACCTTCATATACGCCGTTAAGATACAACTCAGCATAACCTGCATGGTTATCTGTAGCAGGATATACTACCCACTGCAAGCTATTCCAACCGCTAATATACAAATCAGCACTCGGTAAACTTCTCACACCCGACCCAAATATAGATGTCAGTTTATCATCCTGGGTTGAGTATGTGTTTATAGATGACACATTATCACTGTCTGCCGAATGAGAAAAATATACGTGCTTTGACATACTTCCAATATTATTTTTATCTGCATAATCACATGAGATGCTGTGATAATAATCTGTCTGATAGCCGTTATATAATTCCGTCTTAAAGTCATATGACAATGTATATACATCACCTTCAGCCAAGCCCATTTCTGTCACTGTCTTTGTGACAACTCCGGCTGTAGGGCCGCCCGATGTACCGTCATCTTTTAAGTTCGCTGAAATTTCAAGATACTTATGACCATCATTACCAGCTACTGTTGCCGAATAATCATATTGACCGTTGTTAGTACCACGAATTTCTGACTTAGCCCAATGCTCTGTATCTTCCATTACATTAGCACCAACAGCTTTGTTTTCGAAGTTTTCTTCCCACACAACATCACCGTCTGCTAATTCAGCAGCCTGTACGAATGCAGGAATCTGCACTGCAGCTAATGCGACAACCATGCATAAAGATAAAATCTTCTTTTTCATGTTATCTCTCCTTTTTTAGTTTTTTGTTTTGATTTTTTGGACAAATCGTTTTAGGCGAATCGCTGATCACACGTTCGCCTTTTCCCTACTAAAATTTTACCATCTCTGCACATTTCTTGTAAATAGACAATTTTGAGTTGGATAGGACAATTTTTGAACTAAGCTTTACATTCAAAAAAAAGGATAGTATAATAAAATCAGCAATACTTTCAGGAGGACTGACTATATGAATATACCAAGAAACGAATATCCACGCCCACAGCTTGTACGAAATGAGTGGATTAATCTCAACGGCGAATGGGAGTTTGAAATTGATAATTCAAAGAGCGGTGAAGCAAAAGAATTTTTCAACCGCCAAACACTTGACAGTAAAATCACAGTTCCGTTTTGCCCCGAAAGCGAGCTGTCGGGCATAAACAACAAGGACTTTATGGAATGTGTCTGGTACAGAAAAAATATTGATATACCCAAATCATGGGCAGGCAAAAAAATTATTCTCCATTTCGGTGCCGTAGATTATCACACAATCGTATATGTAAACGGCAAAAAGGCTGGAGAACACAAGGGCGGATATACCTCTTTTTCATTTGATATAACAGAATATTTAAAAGAATCCGACAACTACATAACACTATGTGTATATGACGATGTGCGTTCGCACAATCAGCCTGCCGGAAAGCAATCCGATAAATACGAATCATATAACTGCTATTATACACGAACAACAGGCATATGGCAGACAGTATGGATGGAGTGTGTCGATGAATGCTACATTAAAGGAATGAAAATGACAACAGACATTGATACACCGTCAGTACATATAGATTTTGAATTATGCGGAAGCTTTGTCGGCTGTACAGTGAATACAGAGGTATTCTGGGAAGGCAGAAAAGTCGGTGAAGCATCAGCAAAAACATTTTCAAACACACTCGACCTTTCCGTTAAGCTTTCGGAAAAGCACCTTTGGGAGGTCGGCAAGGGCAATCTGTACGATGTAAAAATCACAATAGTGCAGAACGGCAGAATTTGCGATACCGTTGAAAGCTATTTCGGTTTACGAAGTGTTTGTCTTGACGGCAGAAAATTCCTGATTAACGGCAAAAGCGTGTTCGGAAGATGGGTGCTTGACCAGGGCTTCTACCCTGACGGCATATATACCGCCCCGACCGACGAAGCATTAAAGAACGATATTCTGTACTCAATGCAGTTAGGCTTTAACGGTGCAAGACTTCACGAAAAGGTGTTTGAGCCGAGATTTTTATACTGGGCAGACAAATTAGGCTATCTTGTGTGGGGCGAACACGCCAACTGGGGACTTAACATCACAGAACCCGGACAAATACTGCATTTTCTTCCTGAGTGGATTGAAGCGGTAGAAAGAGATTACAACCACCCGTCCATCATAGGCTGGTGTCCGTTCAACGAAACATGGGATTTTGAGGAGAGAAAGCAATGCGATATGATTATAGAAACGGTTTACCGCACAACAAAAGCACTCGACAAAACACGTCCCGTAATTGATACAAGCGGAAACTTCCATGTGATGACAGACATTTTCGATGTACACGACTATGAGCAGAACCCTGAGATTTTCAAGCAAAATCACGAAAGAGTAAGCGAGGGAATTTCAATAGATGTTGTTCAGAAGCACGACTGGTTAAAGCACAGACAAAACTATGACGGCAAAGCGCCTATATTTATGAGTGAATACGGCGGCATAAACTGGACGGTTGGCGATGTTCCGGCAGGCTTTACATACGGCTCTGAGCCAAAAACGGAAAAAGAGTTTCTTGACCGTTTCAAAGGTCTTGCTGACGCTGTTCTCAACAATGACTATATGTTCGGATTCTGTTACACACAGCTTTACGATGTTGAACAGGAGCATAATGGACTTATGACGTATGACCGAAAATTCAAGTTTAACCCTGAAACCATAAAGAAAATAAACGAGCAGAAAGCCTTAATTGAAGACTAATTCAAAGGAGACAGTTCGCGCCGAACTGTCTCCTTTTGATTTACTTTATTGAAATTTCTTTGTTACTCTTTGCACTCTCATAGATGGCAAACATTGTATTCATTGTTGAATTTATATCCGCCATGCCGATTCCCTTATGATTTTCGTATAAATCACTGAACACACGCAGATGACCTAAGCCCCAGTATGATTTGCCCAAAAAGCCTGTTTCGTCCTCGCATACAAGAACACCGTTACAGTACAGCTTGCCCGACATATATACAAAAGATGCATTTTCAAATTCAAGCTCAAGCTGAACAGATGAATTTGCACCGTATGCATTTGTGGCATAGAAAATACCCTTTGCACCGTTTTCGTATTTTAAATACGCATCAACAGTATCCTCTACCTCAATAATACCTTTGAGAGATTTATTTGACATCGACGCTGAAACCGTCTCAACCGCTCCGCCGAGATATATCATAAGATCAAGCGTATGCACAGCCTGATTTATAAGCACACCGCCGCCCTCCTGTGACAGTGTTCCACGCCATGCTGCACTTTTATAATACTCCTCGTCCCTGCACCACGTAAGTATGCCTTTTACAGCACACAGTCTGCCGAGAGTGCTATCAGTTTCTATTATCTTTTTCAGCTCTTTTATACATTCGTTTGTTCTGTTCTGAACTATCGGATATATCGGTGCTTCGATGTAATTTTCGGTTAAATCAGCAAGCTCCGTTTCCGTCATAACCACAGGCTTTTCAACAACAACCGTTTTTCCGTTATCCACAGCTTTTTTTATCATTTCATAATGAAGATAATGCGGAGTACAAATATGTATGCTGTCCACGCTATCGTCCGAGATACACTCATCATAATCATAAAACGCTTTACAGCCGTACTTTTTTGCACCATCATTAGCTCTGTCTTTTAAAATATCACATATTCCGTAAAGGCAAGCCTCATTGACATGAGTCAATGCTTCTGCATGAGTGCCGCCAATAGCACCGTAGCCTACTATACATATGTTTTTCATAATCAATATGTACCGTCCGTATCAGCAGTTCTCTGCTCTACTTCCTTTTTCACAACAGTTGAGGTTCTTATCTTCTCCTGCAATAATTCATAAAATTCATTATGCGGGAAGTTTTTAACATCTACTGTCGAGCCTGTCCAAGCAGAATGATGTATAGCATTCGATATAGTAAGACCCCTCACACCCTCAACGCCGGGTGCCAAAAGCTTTGTACCCTTTACTATTGCATTTGCAAAGTTCTTTAAAATACCAATATGCTGTTCACCGTCACCGCTTACAGGGATTTCACAGTTCCAGCATTCGGGATAACCGAAAATACCCTCAAAGGTTTTGTTAAATTCACGCTCTGAAACAACATTTCTGTTAAATGTCATCTTACCGTTTTCAACAACGATACGTCCCATATCACAAGCAATTTCAAGCCTGTTAGTTCCGGGAGCTTCGCCTGTTGAGGTTATATATGTTCCTGTGGTTCCGTTTTCATATTCAAGATATGCAGTTACATCGTCCTCTACCTCAATATCATAGTATTTACCGAACGATACGAACGATGTAATCTTATCAGGCATACCGAACATCCACTGCCACAAATCAAGCTGATGCGGATTCTGGTTTATCAACGCACCGCCGCCCTCTGTTTTCCATGTTGAACGCCATGTACAGCTGTCGTGATAGCTCTGCGGTCTGTACCAGTCGGTTATTATCCATGAAACTCTCTTTATATGTCCGAGCTGTCCGCTCTGCACCATTTCACGGATTTTCTGATACATCGGGTTTGTTCTCTGGTTATACATAATACCGAAAACCTTGCCGGACTTTTCTGCCGCCTCGTTCATTTCAAGCACCTGTTTTGTATGTACTCCTGCCGGCTTTTCGGTTATTACGTGAAGTCCGTATTCAAACGCTTTTATAGCAAGCGGCGAATGGTCATAGTGCGGCACCGCAATCAATACTGCGTCACACAAACCGCTCTTATACAAGCTCTCTGCATTATCGAACACAGGTACATCAGGACACATACGCTCCATTGCTTCACGTCTTTTAGGTGCAATATCGCATAATGCACCCAATTCCATATTAGGTATTTTTTTATCAAACACATTTTTTGCATGGGTTGTACCCATATTTCCGCATCCGATTATTCCCAATCTTACTTTATCCATTTT
>CAYMCT010000003.1:0-17961 GCA_964389075.1 uncultured Lachnospiraceae bacterium | reverse complement strand
CTGTCAAGACTTAAGGATAAGGGTATCGGCAGCGGTAAAACACGTGAAGACCACGCAGATACCATGAACCAGCTTTTCAGTGCATATGCACGAGGCAAGGAAGCAAAGGAACTAATGGTAATCTTAGGTGAAGCGGCTCTTACTGAAATTGATAAGAAATATGCACAGTTTGCAGAAGCATTTGAGAATGAATATGTTTCACAGGGTTATACTGTGAACCGTGACATAGAAGAAACACTTGAAGTGGGCTGGAAGCTTTTGAGAATACTTCCGCGTTCGGAATTGAAGAGAATAAAAGATGAATATCTCGATAAGTATTACGGTGAATGAGGAGGGGGTTTAATTGGCAACAACACAGGTAAACCCTACCAGAATGGAGCTTACAAGGCTCAGGAAAAAGCTTGTAACAGCACGGAGAGGACATAAGCTTTTAAAGGATAAACGAGATGAGCTGATGCGCAGATTTCTTGAGCTTGTAAAGGAAAACAAAGAGCTTCGGAAGAAAGTAGAAAGAGGAATATCAGAATCAAACAAAGCGTTTGCACTTGCGGCGGCGGTTATAGGGGAGGCAGAGGTGAAAACGGCTCTCCTCGCACCGAAGCAGTCTGTAACGGTAGAGGCATCAAGTGAGAATATAATGAGTGTGGATGTACCGAGATTTAAGTATAAAACGAGAACGGCAGATAAGAGCGACATATATTCATACGGTTTTGTGCAAACCTCTGCTGACCTTGATGCGGCGGTATCGTCACTTTCAGAAGTTTTTCCTGATATGCTCCGACTTGCAGAGGTGGAAAAATCATGTGCATTAATGGCGGCGGAGATAGAAAAAACACGCCGACGTGTAAACGCACTTGAACACGTCATGATTCCCGAATACATGGAAAAAATACGCTATATAACTATGAAGCTTGACGAGAATGAACGAAGCACCCAAATCCGCCTGATTAAGGTGAAAGATATGGTGATAAAAAAGGTATTGGAAGAAAAAAAGAATGCATAACAAAAAGCGACTGCTTGGTCGCTTTTTGTTTAGCTTTCGAATAAATCGGGTATGGACACATTCAGTATTTCTGCCAGTCCATACAGCTCAATATCGGTTACTGTGCGTGTTTTATCTTCAATTCTTGAAATAGAACCTCTGCAAATATAGATAGCGATTGTTTCTAATTTTTCAGAAAGCGCCTTTTGGCTCAGCTTTCGCATTTTTCGGTATTTCCTTACGTTGTGACCTATCATATTCATTTCAGTTCCGTCAATAATTCTTGACATATAATTCCCTCTCTTTCAGAAATTGTCTTGACATAGGACATTTAGTATGTTATCATATAATTACAAAATAAATGTCCTGTCATAAGACAAAACAAATTATATTACTTATTTTGTAAAAAACATTGATTTTTATGAACAGGTGAGATATAATTTAATTAACAGATTATTCAAAACATAATGTTAGGAGCGATAAGTATGAAAAAGAAACTAATATCAACGGTAATGGCTGTATGCTGTATGCTATCTATGACATCGGTGCAAGCAAAAGGCAGTTTAGCATGGAATGAATCATCGGGAAAGGTTAGTGTTACTGCTGATAAAGCCGGAACATATGATGTTGCTTTTACAAACAACAAAGGAAACACAGCACTTAAAGAGGTAACCTTCAATGAAGCAGGAACTCAGGAAATTTCTGTGCCGACAAGCTTTGCGGCAAGTAAAGTGTTTATGTGGAACAGTATAGAAAAAATGAAACCTTTAACTGAGGCTATGGACATTACTGATTGCTACGGAACGGCAGTGGTATCCGCAATTGGTCCGGAAAAGGTGTATTTTGAAGTATATTCAGCGGATGTGGATTACAGATGGGTAATTGAGCCGGAGGCAGATATAAGAATCATTAAAAACGGTAAGGAGATTGAATATACAGAGCTTGTAGAATATGATGTATTGACCTTTGTATACGATATGGAAGCAGGTTTTGCAGACTCGGAATATTACAATGTATATGTAAGCAACGATACTGCAGAGGGCTCGGTTACTACTGTCAATACTATGAAGAGTACTGTAACAGTTGGTGACAATGAGTATAGCTTCAGCGTTAAGTGTGGTTGTGATATGAGAAATATGCTTGGCACAGAACAGCTCGTATATATGGATATATTTGGTAAGATAGTATATTCTGAGGAGATAGAGGCACCTAAGAATTACGGCATAGTAGTAGGTATGCAGAATCATTTTGGCATTGCAACAGTTCACATAATCACTGCAGATGGAAGCAAAGCAGAGTATGAATGTAAAAGCACAAGCGACGAAGATGAATTTTATTATCTGTTGACTGAAGACAGCAACGGATACCAGGGGCAAACGGTATCATTGACGGATATAATCAATGGAGTCGGCATAGAAAACGTAGTTTGTGAATACACAGCTTCTGACGGACTTATAAGATTCAGAGATGCCTTTGCGGGTAAAGGCGGAACGGATTTAGAGTATAAACAATCATCGAATAAATTCGGCTCATATCAGATAGACAGTGAAATAACGCAGCTGATAACAATAGGCGATTATATAAATAATCATGGTGAGCCTGCTGCGGTAGATGTATCATCACTTGTTGATGAGGCTATATATGAAGTGTATTTGTATGATAAAAATAATGACGGTTGTTACAGGTTTGCAATAATATTAAGCGAAGAACCGCAGGAACTGCCTGAAGAAACACCGATTATTGACGCAAGTCCTATAGCGGTTATAAAAAGCGAACCTGTGCAAGCAACGGTTAGCGGTGTTGAATGCTATGCATATACAGTTTGTGAAAGTGGAAACTCGGAAAAGGTTTTCTATTCGGATAATTCGGGATTTTCTGTAGGCGATGTTATTGTATACACTCTTAACGAATACGGGTACGCTGAGCGTAATAATGTAACGTGTATCATGAATGCCCAAACCGATTACGATAAGCTTCTTGAGGATACTTTATCACTTAATGATTTCTCTGAAATGATAAATTCAGGTTGTATTGATACAGAAACGAATAAAGTTCTTTACGGAACAGATGACGATGTGGAATTACATTTTGGCATAATTTATACTAAGTCAAATAATTATTTGACACTTATTACGGATAAGGATGCTGACGGTTTATCAAATGTTGAAGATGAAGCATTTGCAACAGAATTTCTAATGGACAGTAACGCAAATATATATGTATATGATTACAGCAAACAGGAAGGCAGAGTGAATATCGGTCATATACCATCAATGCCTAAATCATCATGGAATACGGTTTTGACGGATGATTATGACAAAACATGTATTGACTGGACAAAGGTGGTTGATGAGGGTATGATGCCAGACCTTGCACTTGTAAAAACAGTATATGGTGATGCAACTGATGTGGTAGTATTTCAGGCGGAATAAAGTAAAAGCGAGAGCAATGCTCTCGCTTTTGGTTTATTTGTTTGTTCTGTCGTCGTAGTATCTTGAATTTGAGCCTTTTGATGTGGTTCTGTTTCGCTCTGAATTGCGAACCATCTTATCTCCTGCCGCAGCACGTTCGTTTGCTTCACGGCGCTGTCTTATCTGCTGAATCTTTCTTTTTCTCTCACGTCTGAGCTTGCGTGAGCGTGCAATCATAGCTATTATGATTATGAGCACAACAGGTATAAGTATAAGTGGGTTCAGAACGTAATGCTTAAAGAAGTAAAGCAGCTTGTCGAGCTCAACATCGTTTGCGGCAACGAGATTTGATCTGCCTATTTCCGTATCGTTAAATCTGTATGAAACCTGACCAAGCACATCGCCTTTTGCGATTGGTGCATTGAGTCCGCCCTCCGGCAGTTCAACAATCACTTCCATATCTTTTGAAACATCAATACCGGCAGGAATAAGTGCGTTTACATCTGCATCAACAGTAAGTGTAACACGCTTTTTATCCTTCGCATCAGTTACCTTTGAATCGGCAACGATGCTTCCGGGTGATGCGAGAACGCCTGTTTCGTAGTTGTTAAAAGCGAAGTCGAAAAGGCTCTTAGATATTGTGTATGAGTATGCGTTTTCGTTAACATCAAGGTCGGCACAATTCAAAACAACCGAAATAAGACTCATTCCGTTATACTCTGCTGAAGAAACAAGGCAGTGACCTGCTTTTTCTGTTGTACCGGTTTTAATTCCTGTACAAGGGGCATATACGTGGTGTGCAGATCTTGCAGTGCTTAAGAACAGATTGGTTGTAGGTAAATATCTGTCCATTCTGTATTTGTTTGTCGGAGCTATATGGTAGGTTGTCTTTTTTACAATTTCACGGAAGGTTTCGTTTTCCATACAATACTTCGCAAGTATTGCAAGATCTCTTGCTGTTGTGTAATGGTCATCGTCGTGAACGCCGCAGGCATTTACAAAGTGAGTGCCTGTAAGACCAAGCTCCTGTGCTTTCATGTTCATCATATCAACAAAATTCTGCATTGAGCCGCCTATATGCACGGCAATTACATTTGATGCATCGTTTGCACTGTATACAAGCATACCGTTGAGAAGGTCGGTCATTGAGAGCTCTTCTCCGATAAGAATTCCCATATGCGAATCCTCAAGTGTGATTGACTGTAACGCTTCGTAGGTGGCTGTGGTTGTATCGCCCATTTTTCCGCTTTCCAGAGCGAGAATACCTGTCATCATTTTTGTTGTGCTGGCAGGATACATCTTTTTATCTATATTCTTACCGTAAATAATTCTGCCTGAATTTACGTCCATCAGTAGTGCTGCACCTGCTTTATCTGTGTTTGGTGCATTAAGCTCGGGGTTTTCCATTATTATATCATCTGAAGTTATCTCAGTTGCGGCTTCAGCTGTTTCTGCAGGTGCCTCTGTCGGCTCGGCAAGCACTGCGGAAATTGAGCTGAAGCCGATAAGCGCCGCTGCAAGAAGTGCTGTTAATTTCTTTATTTTCGACATAAAAAATCCTCCATTATAGTATATACATAATTGTTCAAACTAATTCTCATCATATATTATACAAAATATGACAAAAAAATTCAATAGCAATATTATTTTTTATAAGAAAAAAATAATTTTTTTTCAAAAAACGATGGAAATTTGTTCGTATTACTGATATAATTAAATAGATAACGTGTCATTATTTTGCAGAGATAACAGAAAGTAATATCGGAGGATTAAGTATATAATGAAAATATTGGTTGTAGATGATGAAAAGCTTCTGGTAAAAGGAATAAAATTCAACCTCGAGCAGGAGGGCTACCAGGTAATAACTGCGTTTGACGGTGAGGAAGCGGTGAGACTTGCCCACGACGAAAGCATAGATCTTATATTACTTGACCTGATGCTGCCTAAAATGGACGGATTTACTGCGTGCCGTACAATACGTGAGTTTTCAAATGTGCCGATTATAATGCTCACTGCAAAGGGTGAGGATATCGACAAGATTCTCGGGCTTGAATACGGTGCAGACGATTATATAACAAAACCGTTTAACATAAGAGAGGTAACGGCGAGAATTAAAGCTATATTACGCCGTATCAACCCTGCCCCGAAGGGCGATTCGGGCAAGGTTATGGTTTCGGGTGAGATTACTCTGGACTATAATTTCAGGCGTGCAAAGGTGGGAGACCGGCTTGTGGAGCTGACAAGCAAGGAATTTGATTTGCTTGAGCTGTTTATCAAGAATCCGGACCGTGTATATACACGTGAGAATCTGCTCGATATTCTCTGGGGAATTGGGTATCCGAGTGAGGAACGAACAATTGATGTGCATATGCGCCGTCTGCGTGAGAAGATTGAGGAAAACCCGGCAGAACCGAAGTATCTGAGAACAAAATGGGGTGTTGGATATTATTACAGAGAGGATTAAAGGCTTTTTTAAACGGATTTCAAACGGTATGCGAACCGTAAGATTCGCAATGCTGTCAACATACATTGCGGTTATACTGATGACCTTGATTCTGATGTGCTCATATATTGTCGGAGTTCTTACGGAAAATCTGTATTCAGAGCATACAACAAAGCTCTTTGCAAAGGCGAATATGATTTCTCAGACGGCTTCGTCGTTGTGGGACGCAGAGGATGCAAATGTGATGTATCTTCGTCTGGAGGATATAACTGAACGCTCGTTGGCAGGTACAAACATCCGTGGTGTTATTACAAATACTGCGTATACGGTGCTGTACGATAACCGTGAAGCAAATATGACCGGAAAAGTATTTATGCGAAGTGTTCTGAAACGGGCACTTGACGGAGAGCAGGTCGATTCGAGCTTTGAATCCGACAGCGGAAAGACCATAACTGTTTCTGTGCCGATAGAAAATAACGGAGAGATTATCGGCGGTGTTTATCTTGCTGAAAATGTGTCCTCCATAACTGAAACAGTTGAAACAATACAGACAAGTCTTATTGTTTTCAGTATTGTAATTGTTTTTGTTATAGGCATACTGAGTATATGTGTCAGCTATATCACAACAAAGCCGTTGTCTGAAATCCGAAAGGTGGCACAGGCGATTTCTAAGGGTGACTTTTCACAGCGTGCGCCGTCGACCGGAATGAGCGAGTTCGCTCAGCTTGGCAAAGCCATAAACTATATGTGTAATGAGCTTAATGCGCTCGATGAAAAACGCCGGAATTTTGTATCTGATGTTTCGCACGAGATGAAAACGCCTATGGCGGGTATAAAGCTGCTCTGCGACAGTCTTGTTGAAGCAGAAAATCCGGATATGGAAACCGTAAGAGAATTCCTCAACGATATGAGTGAGGAAATAGACCGTCTTACACGTCTTATAAACAGATTGCTTACATTGAGCCGTCTTGATGCAGGTACAAGTGTAAGTATGAGCGAGGTTGATGTAACGGCACTGTGTGCAGGCGTAGTCCGGGGACTCAGAAAGATTGCATACGAAAAGAGCATAGACATCAGCTTCGGGGAGAGTTCTGAGCGGTGTATGATAACAGCCGACTATGACAAGATTTATGAGTCAGTATATAATCTTGTAGATAACGCAATTAAATATACACCTGACAACGGTGCGGTATCGGTACGTGTATATAAAGAAAACAGCAGCTGCTTCATTGAAATTGAGGATAACGGACCGGGTATTCCTGATGAAGAAAAGGTGAACGTGTTCGAGCGATTCTACCGTCTTGATGATTCACGTGCAAGAGATACCGGCGGCACCGGTCTGGGTCTTGCAATATCAAAAGAGGCAATATTGCTGCACGGCGGAACTATTGAGGTTGTAGATGCGCCTCAGCAGGGAAGTATATTCAGGATAGAGTTGCCTGTGGTAAATCTGTAGGAGAAGCAAGTAATGAAACAAATATTGAACAGAAAGCAATCAATTATCCTTGGTTCTGCAGTGCTGTTTGTTATAATCATAGCGTGTATCGTCATTCTGAATTATGATAGCAATGCAATAACACAGAATGTAGATTTATATTTTCTCAATGAGGACGGAACCAATATTGTTGCCGAATCAGATACGGTAAGGTATAAAAACGACAGCGAACTGATTGCGGATATAATAGAAGAACTGAGAGAAGGACCGTCCTTGTCAAACAGAGGCAGGATAATGCCAAAGACTACACAGCTCAATCGGGTGGAATTCTTTGGCGATAAGTCGGTAAGCGTGGATTTATCCGAGGAATTTATATCCGAGGATTCATCTAAGAATGTGCTTGCCGTATACGCAATAACAAAATCAATTTGTTCGACCGGTAAAATATTAAGCGTACAGGTTACCGTTAAAGGTAAGGGTCTGACAGACCGTGACGGTAACGAGCTTGGTTTTGTTGCGGCATCGGATATAAATCTTGAAACAGAGGAGTATTCGAGCGAAATGCGGGAGGTTATATTGTATTTTGCAAATGCTGACAAGACCGGTCTGGTGAGCGAGGTGCGTACTGTTATGATTACTGACCAGCAACCGATTGAGCAATATATAATAAAAGAGCTTATAAAGGGTCCTGAGGACGAAACCTTGCATTCAGTGTTGTCAGGCGAAACGGTTCTTACATCTGTTGAGCTTGAGGATAATATATGCTACCTGAATTTCAAATCGGAGTTTTTAACGAAAAATGCAGGCGGCAGTGATCACGAAAAGCTTGTAATATACTCAATAGTAAATTCACTTACCGAGCTGCAGAATATTGCAAGGGTTCAGTTCTATATGGACGGTAAGCGTGTAGACAGCTTCGGCAGTTTTTATATCAAGGATTATATTGAAAGAGATAACAGTATAATATCAGACTAATTTCAGGGAAAGGAACCAGAGGTCAGAGAAATGGTAAACAAAATAAACATAACGATAAATTCGAGAACATACACAGTGGTAGCGAGCGAGCATACGGAATATCTTAAAAGTCTTGGCGACTATATCAATGAAAAGGTAAATATGGTGCTAAGAGAAGGAAATCACGTAATGGGCGAAAAACCGCTGGTGCTTGCAGCACTGAACATATGTGATGAATACTTCAAGCTGCTTGATAAATTCGAACCGCAGGAAAAGCTTTCCGAGCTTCTTACTCAGAACAAGCGTCTTGAATCTGAACTCAGAGAAATGAAAAAAGCAGAAGCAGATCAGACCGAAAAGGGCATCGAAATTCAGGAAGAGTTAGAGCTTACGCAGAGAATGCTTGAGGAGGCTGAGGATAAGATAAAATTCCTCGAAGGTCAGGTTCTGGTAAAAGAAAATTCTATGAAAAAACAGCGCAGTGAGTTTGCGATAAGGGAAAAAGAATTGCTTGATATGCTTGAATCAAAATGATGAAAAATAAGATGGAGTTGCTTGCCCCTGCAGGAGGGATGCATCAGCTTAAAGCGGCTGTGCAGTCGGGAGCTGATGCGGTATATCTGGGAGCGGCATCGTTCTCGGCACGTGCCGGTGCAGGAAATTTTAACTATGCCGAGCTTAAAGAGGCGGTAGACTACTGCCACGTTTACGGGGTGAAGGTGCATTGCGCAATAAATACGCTTATAAAAGAATCAGAGCTTAATGATGCGATAGAAACCGCGATAAGCGTAAGCAGATGCGGTATTGATGCACTTATTATTCAGGATATAGGCTTTGCGGCACATATAAGAAAAATTTTACCGGATATGGAGCTTCATGCAAGCACACAGATGACCGTAACATCACTTGAGGGAGTAAAGTATCTTGAAGAACATGGGTTTTCAAGAGTAGTTCTTGCAAGAGAACTGTCTGTAGATGAAATAACAGAAATTGTGCGTGGGGCAAAAGCGGAAATAGAAGTTTTTGTTCACGGAGCAATATGTATGAGCTATTCAGGGCAGTGTCTTATGTCGAGTATCCTCGGAGGAAGAAGCGGAAATCGTGGTAGATGTGCACAGCCTTGCAGATTGCCGTATGAGCTTCTGGAAAACGGAAGTGTGTGTGATAGTGCATATATACTAAGTCCGAAGGATATGGCGCTTATAAACAGACTTGATGAACTCAGAAATGCAGGTGTTACATCACTGAAAATAGAGGGACGGCTGAAAAGTGCTGAATATGTAAGTGCAGTTGTAGGAGTATACAGAAAATATCTTGACGATACTAAAAGAGTAAGCCGTGAGGATATGGACGAGCTTATAAAGGCATTCTCACGTTCGGGCTTTACTGACGGTTACTTTACCGGCAAAACGGGTGCCGATATGATGTCACACAGCAATCCGGCAAACAATTCCGGCAGCAGCTATTCGGCGGCGGCAAAAGACCGTGCTGCGGGCAAAACTGTTCGCCGCATACCGGTAAATATGTTTGCTGAGCTTTGCAATGAAAGTGTTCTGAAATTAACAGTATATGATAATGACGGAAATTGTGTATCTTGTGAAGGGACAGTAAAAGCTGAGCCGGCAGTAAATAAAGCATTAGATAGCGAAAGACTGTGCAAACAGCTTTCAAAGCTTGGCGAATCCTGTTTTTGTGTTGAAGATATAAACGCACACATAGATGAGAATATAACAATACCGGTAAGCGAAATCAACAGGGTGCGCAGAAATGCTTGTGATATGCTCTTCAAAGAGAGAGCAAAGACTGTAAAACAGCGTGAAAATATAACACAACCTGAGTTCCCTGAGGGAAAACAGGTTAAAGAACAATATCTTTGTGCCGAGGTCAGAACCTTTGAGCAGGGAATGGCGGCAATTAACAGTGGGGACATAAAAAGAATATATGCACCTGCTGAGGTCGCAAAAAAGCTTGCAGAAAAATCAAGCGAAACAGAGATTGTTACAAAAACATCGGATATATTCATAAAAGAAAAAATCAATACAGAATATGTGTCTGTTTCATCGCCTGCCGCAATGAGGTATTACGGTGAAAAAGCAAAATACGGTGATTACAGACTTAATATTTACAATTCGCTGACTGCACTCGAATTCGGTTCGTTGAAATGTGTAACATTATCCCCTGAACTGAATATGAGGGAAATATCAGAGCTGACAGAACATCTTACAGGAATAGAAACAGAGATAATAGGTTATGGACGAATACCGCTTATGCTTATGAAAAATTGTCCGGTAAAGGCAATGGGAAGATGCCAGAAGGGGAAAGATATATATTCGTTAAGGGACAGAAAAAATATTGAGTTTCCTATTATGTGTACACAGGACTGTAAAGCGGTTCTTCTGAACTCAAAGCCGTTGTTTTTAGCAGATATAATATCGCAGATAAAAAATGTAAATGCTATCAGATTGAATTTTACGGTAGAAGATTTGACGGAATGTGAAAAAATAATAAAAACATACAGCACAGCGCTAAAAGGCGGAGCAACAGAGAAACCGCTTCATAACACTTATACCAGAGGGCATCTGAAGCGAGGTGTACTGTAGAAAGAGGTAGTATATGTCAAAAATTATACTTGCATCAGCGTCGCCAAGACGACGTGAGCTGTTAAGTAATATGGGACTGGATTTTCAGGTGGTTGTATCAGAGGCGGATGAGACCTCGGTTGACAGCAGTGTGCCACCGCATATATATGTTCAGGAGCTTGCACTTTTAAAAGCTACGGCGACTGCAAAAAATATAATTAATGACAAAGCTGCAATTATAATTTCAGCAGATACAATAGTTGTTAATGATGGTAAGATACTCGGCAAGCCTGCTGATGAATCGGAGGCTTTTGATATGCTTAAATCGCTTTCGGGTAAACCGCATAAGGTATATACAGGCTTTTGTGTATTGAGAATGGAAGATGCATATACAGTGTGCCGTCATATAGAAACAGAGGTTGTATTCAAGGAGCTTACCGATGAAAAGATACGCAGATATGTCACATCGGGCGAGCCTATGGACAAGGCAGGTGCGTACGGGATCCAGGGTCTGGGAGCAATGCTTGTTGATAGCATACACGGAGATTATTTCAATGTGGTAGGGTTGCCGGTGAGTGCGCTTGCCGATACACTTGAAGATGATTTTGGTTTTAAATTAATGTAATAGATTGGAGGATAATATGGGATTTCTGACTAAAGATGTTGCCATAGATTTAGGCACTGCAAACACAATAATATATGTAAAAGGAAAAGGCATAGTTGTAAGGGAGCCGTCGGTGGTTGCAATCGACCGGTATTCGGGAAAGGTTGTTGCTGTCGGCAGAGCAGCAAACGAGATGATTGGCCGTACTCCTGAAAATATCATTGCGGTCAGACCGATGAAAGACGGTGTAATTGCTGATTTTGATATTACTCAGAATATGATAAAGCAGTTCATAAACAAAGCAAACGTAGTAACGCTTTTGAAGCCGAGAGTGATTGTGTGTATTCCGTCGGGAATCACAGAGGTTGAAAGACGAGCTGTTGAGGAGGCTGTTATTCAGGCGGGGGCAAAAGAGGTTGCACTGATTGAGGAGCCTATGGCGGCAGCGATGGGTGCGGGCTTGCCTGTGTACCGTCCTACCGGAAGTATGGTTGTTGATATAGGCGGCGGAACAACTGAGGTTGCGGTTATTTCTATGGGCGGAATAGTTTCGTCACGTTCGATAAGAATTGCCGGTGATGCGCTTGATAACGCCATTTCAAACTACCTCAAAAAGACCATAGGCATAAATGTAGGCGATAAGATGGCAGAGGAAATCAAAATGGCAATCGGCTCTGCTTATGAGGACGATGAAGAAGGCGTTTTCGATGTCCGTGGCAGAGATGTTTCAACAGGACTTCCAAAGACTGTTCAGATAAAGGAATCTCACATCCGTGAGGCAATGAAAGAGAATATCGACGAGATGATAGAAGCTATCAAGATGACTCTTGAGCATACTCCGCCGGAGCTTGCGGCAGACGTAATGGACCGTGGCATAACTCTAACCGGCGGCGGTGCACTTATAAAGGGTCTTGACAGACTCATTTCAGAGGTTACAAGGATACCTACCTATGTTGCAGAATACCCGCTTGACTGTGTGGCTGTGGGTACAGGAAAAGCATTGGACGATATACGGTCATTACTATCAAAGAACAGATAAGGTAAATATATTATGGATTTTTTTCGAAAAAAATGGCAATTAGTGCTTGTGATAATTGCGGCTGTTGCAATGTCGGGCTTTATTCTTGAACATTTTATAGGGGTCAATCCTGTAAAGGTGACAGTAAAAACAATTGTTACTCCGATAAAGAGCGGATTCTCATATATTGCACATTCGCTTGAGGAGGCACGTAACTTTGTATGGGATATGCGTGCATATAAGGCGGATAACGAGCGGCTTGAGACAGAGAACTTAGCATTAAAACAGCAGAACAGAGATGTTGCGGTATACCGTGAGGAGAACGAGCGTCTGCAAGGCTTGCTGGACTTGCAGGAATCGCTTTCGGAATATCAGACTGTTGCCGCAAAGGTTATTTCATATTCGGGAAATAACTGGTATGAAATTATTGAAATAAATAAAGGTCTTATGAACGGACTGAAAGAGGGAGATACAGTTATTACTCCTGACGGTCTGGTAGGCAAAATCACGGAAGCAGGACCGAACTATTCAATGGTAACAACTATTCTTGACGAGTCTGTGGCGGTAGGTATAAAGGTGTCACGTACAGGCGGAAGCGGTCTTGTTGAGGGTGATACAGAGCTTGCAAAGGATATGCAGTGCAAGCTGTCCTTTGTTGACAGAAGCACACCTATAATTGTGGGCGATGTGGTTGAAACCTCAGGAACAAGCGGGGAATATCCTTCGGGACTGTTGGTAGGAAGTATAATGAGTGTGTCGGCAGACAGCACAGGTGCATTGAAATATGCGGTTATAGACCCTGCTGTTGATTTTGATACACTAAAAGAAGTATTAGTAATAAAATGGCAGTAACGGGATTTTCTGTTACTGAAACGGTGTGAGAAAATCTATGAGAAAATTTAAAATAGTTGTCTGGATGCTTTTAATCTATTTGTTCCAGACAGTATTCAGCGGAGTAATAAACTTCAACGGCAGCGCACCTGATTTATTACTCGTATTTGCAGTAGTTTTTGCTTATTATGAATGGGAATTCAGCCTGACAGCCTGGATAATCCTGATATGCGGTGTTCTGTCCGGCTCAGAGGCGGGCAGAGTATTCCCGGCGGTGGTGCTGGCTGTTGGGGCGGCATCACTTATATCACGGAGTTTGTATAAGGTTGCAAAGCTTATTCCTGAGTTTGTGAAAATATTGCTGGTTGTTGTTATTTCTTCATTTACGTTATGTGCATTTGAGTATTTTACGGTATATAAAGCTATATCAATATACGCATTGATATATAACATATTGCCATATGTTATATACACATCGGTATCGGTATGTGTTATGCATCCGTTGATGAAGAAAACGCTGTTCCGTACAAAGGATAAAAAACAGCTGATTATTTGAGAAGGGAGCTTTTTGTTATATGCATGATAGCAAATACCGTTTTTTGGTCTTAAAAGTGGTAATGCTCGCAATGCTTGCGGCAATTTTTGTACGCTTGTTTTCTTTGCAGATAATAGACGGCGAGATGTACCAGAAGAGTGCTTCGTCCAGACTTACCACAAATATAGTAAATCCCGCTGCAAGAGGTGATATTCTTGACAGATACGGCAATGTGCTTGTAACAAACAAGACCGGCTATTCGGTGGTTCTCCAACGGAATATGGGCGTAAAAAATTCTCAGATAAACGAGGACATAAAAACTGTTGTAGGTATACTTAATGAAACAGGCGATACGGCAATTGACACATTGCCTATCACGTTTGATGTTCCGTATACATTTATGTTCGAGGATGAGGACAATAACGGAAGCACTAATGACGAACACAGAGCGTGGTTTGCGAATAATAAGTATAATGGCACACGCCTGGGCTATGGAATGAGTGCAGCGGAGGTTCTGACAGTATACTGTGATCTGTACGGCATAGAAGATAATATATATAATACAGATACCCGTATCATTGCAGGAATAAGATACGAGGCAGATACAAAGAATTTTTCAACTGTGAATCCCGTAACTATCGCTGAGGACGTGAGTGTTGAAGCAGTAACACGGATTAAAGAAATACAGAACAGCCTTACGGGCATTTCGATAACAGAGGAATATGTAAGAACATATAACACTCCGGGTTTTGCTACTCATATTCTCGGCAGAGTGGGAAAAATTTCGGGCGATGAATATGAAAAGAACAAAACAAAGGGCTACGGCATAAACGATATGATCGGCAAACAGGGGATTGAGCTGTGGGCAGAAAGCTATCTGAGAGGTACAGACGGCAAAACCGGCAGTAAAACTCAAATTGACGGAAAAGAGATTTTGTTATCTGAAGAAGTTGACGCTGTACCGGGCAATTATGTTATGCTCACCATTGATTCTGATTTACAGAGTACGCTTGAAAGCTCATTGGAAAATACAATCAAGGCAATCGGCAATGACTGCGATGCCGGCGGAGCGGTTGTGCTTGATGTAAATACAGGCGATACCCTTGCTGTAGCGTCGTATCCGACATATGATATGACCAGATTCAACGAGGATTATTCGTTGCTCCTTGAAAATCCGGCAAACCCGATGATAAACCGTGCAGTGTGCGGACTCTACAGCCCCGGTTCGACATTCAAGCCGCTGACTGCAATTGCAGGAATAGAATCCGGAGTTATTACCTCTTCGGAGCAAATAAACTGTACCGGTGTTTACAGCCACTATAAAGATTATCAGCCAACCTGCTGGATATGGTCGGAGTATGAGCTTACACACGGACATCAGAATACAACACAGGCGATTGAAAACTCATGTAACTTTTATTTCTATGAGCTGGGCAGACGGCTGGGCATAGAAAAGCTTGATGAATATGCCAAAAAATTTGGATTGGGTGAATATACGGGAATAGAGCTTTCAGAGGAAGCTTCAGGTCATATGGCGAGTCCTGAATATAAGGAAGAAGTTATCTTAAACGTAATAGACAGAGACTGGTTTGACGGCGATACATTACAGGCATCAATCGGACAGTCGTATAGCTTGTTCACGCCTGTTCAGCTTGCAAACTACTGTGCAACCCTTGCAAACGGCGGTACAAGATACAAGGTAAATCTTATCAGCAGTATACGCTCATCTGTAGACGGCTCTCTTGTAGAAAAGTTCGAGCCTACGGTGGTAGAAAAAATCGACATAGATTCTGCAACAATGCAGAAAATACACGACGGTATGAAAAAGGTTGTTGATGAAGGTAGTGCGAGCTCGATTTTTGAAGGCTATCCTATTAAGGTGGGCGGAAAAACCGGTACGGCGCAGCTTGGAACGGGTGCAAATAATGCGATATTTATTGCATTTGCCCCATTTGATAAGCCTGAGATTGCTGTAGCAGTAGTTCTTGAACACGGCGAACGGGGAACTAATGCCGGCAGAGTTGCAAAAGATGTTTTTGATAAATATTTCTTCGGAATGAATACAGCACAGGAGCCAACAGATGCCGAAGCTGAAATTCATACAGAAGGCGAGCTAAGATAAAAGAAAGGAGTGGGTGAAAATGGGATATGAGCTTGTTTCGTTTAAAGGTATGGGCGACGGCGTAAAGATAAATATTAATGCAGAAGCAGATATTTATGACATTGCCGCTGAGCTTGAACATAAAATAAACGCAAGCAAAGGCTTTTTCGGCGACGGGAACTGTAACATCAAATTTGATGGAAGAAGGTTCGCACTCAACGAAAAACGAATCCTTAAAGAGCTTATGTGCCGTCTTTTACCCCTTTGTAATGTAAACTTTGCTGTTGCGGAGAAAAAAGAGCAAAACGACTGGGTGGTTGAATATAAAGAAAAATACGATAAAAATTCACCCGTAAAGGATTTGGACGAGCAAACGAAAAAGTCTGTGAAGGAAGAGTTCATCTCGGTATTCCGTTCAAACAGAGCAAGATTCTATCAGGGTGAGGTTCATAAGGGGCTGACTGTCCGTTCCGACGGACATCTGATTCTTCTCGGCAAGGTTGAAAAAGGCGCAGAGCTTATTGCAGTCGGCAATATCGTTGTGATAGGCGGACTGTACGGTACAGCCAGTGCGGGCTGTAACGGACATAACGGCTCATATATAGTTGCAATGGATATGAAACCGGAAAAACTTTCAATATCCGGAACAAGTCAGGAATATTCATACGACTTGCCTGAAGAAACTGATGAGCCGATAATATCAGCCGCTGATAAGAAAGGTTTTTTTGATAAATTCAAGAAAAAAGACAGTGAAGAAGCTCCTGTTGAGGAGGAGTTATCGGAGTTTCCGGCTGTGGCATTGTTAAAAAACAACAAAATTATTCTTGATAATTTTACACATAAAATCTTTACAAATTAAAAAAATATGGTATAATATTACTGTAGGCTTATTTTGGAGGCACCTATGGGAAAGTTAATAATTGTTGCATCAGGCAAGGGTGGAACGGGAAAAACCACATTCACATCTCACGTTGGTGCAATGCTTGCGGCATCGGGACATCTTACAGCGTTAGTTGATGCAGATGCAGGCTTCAGAAATCTGGATATAGCATTAGGTCTTGAAAGCAGTATCGTGTACGATTACTCGGACTACATAAACGGCAATACAGATTTTGATTCTGTACTTATTAAAAGCACAGCCGGTGAAAATCTGTACTTTGTAGCGGCACCTCAGTCGGTTGCAACAACTGATTTTGATGAGGAAAAAACAGCAGAGTTCTGGTCAATGCTAAAGCAGAGATTTGAGTATGTATTGGCTGATGCGCCTGCAGGAATGGGCGACGGATTCGTTTTCGCGGCTGACTATGCTGATGAAGCAGTTATTGTCGCACTGGCAGAAACATCGTCTTTAAGAGATGCAGACAGGGTAATAACCGAGCTTGAGGACAGAGGTGTTGAAGCTATACGTCTGGTTCTTAACAGGATAAGACCTGAATATGTAGAGCAGAAGGTTCTGATGAATGTTGATGACTGTATGGACGTACTGTCAATACCGATTCTTGGAATAATCCCTGATGATGCGGCTGTGGTAGAGTCTATGTCGGGCGGGACACCGCTGATGGTACCTGATGGTTACGGAGCGGCTACGGCATTTAAAAACATATCAGAACGTATCCTGGGCAGCAAAATACCTATAATGAATTTTAGCGAGGGAATGAAAAAAGGTCTTTTAAATAAGGTAAAAAAGATTTTTTCAAAAAAGTAATACAAAGGAAGGAGAGAGATTGTGAATATAGCATTAATAGCACATGATAAGAAAAAGGAACTAATGGTGCAGTTCTGTATAGCGTATAAGGGCATACTGGAAAAGCACGCGTTGTATGCAACCGGTACAACGGGAAAGATGGTAATTGAAAATACCGGTCTTAATGTATACAGATTTTTATCGGGACCGCAGGGGGGCGATCAGCAGATAGGAGCACGTATTGCATATAATGAGATTGACCTGGTGCTGTTTTTCCGTGATCCGTTAAACGCAGAGAGCTATGAGCCGGACGTATTCTCTCTTTTAAGACTTTGCGATATGCACAATATTCCTATTGCAACGAATGCTGCAACAGCTGAGGTA
>CAYMCT010000002.1:0-18103 GCA_964389075.1 uncultured Lachnospiraceae bacterium | reverse complement strand
ACCCAGCTTTTCATATACAGTGAATCGCCCTTTACGCTGATGTACGTTCCAAATACTGAGTTCGTTTTAAGCAGCAACAGAACAATAAATATAAATGCCGCAACCGCAAATAATATTCCAAGCAGCAGTCTGTCGGTGGTAATGTCGTAGAGTGACATTATGATACTGAATATAGCAAAGAGTGAATATATTGCAATAACTATCAGTGCCTTGCCCCGTGCAGAGGCGTTAGCAGTAGCTTTAACTGATGGAATCATTTATATATCCTCCTAAAATACTCGTCTGCCGCCACAGAATTCATCTTTATAAAGTCCGGTATCTATTGACTGATACTGTATAACAGTGCCGGTATACGGTGCGTGAATCATCATTCCGTCACCCGCGTAGATGCCAACATGGTGAACATCGCCGTTCCTTGAGAAGAATACAAGGTCGCCGGGGATAAGCTCTTCACGTGACACCGGTATGCCGGTTAGCACTTGCTGCTGTGAAACTCTCGGCAGGCTTATGCCGAGGTTTTTGTATACATACTGAACAAGGCCTGAGCAGTCAAAACCGTCGGTGGTTGTTCCGCCCCACAGATATGGGATGCCGAGATATTTCTTTGTTTCTTCAACAACGTCCATACCGAACTGTGAGGTTGTAACTGAAATGTTACCTCTCATTATTTCGATTTCAGATGTTGATTTTTGTGTTGCAAGAACTGTTGAGCCTTCAAAATACTCAACCTTTGTCTGCATAGCTGCAAGCTGTGAGTAGTATGATGTAGCCTTTATCTGCTTTTCTGTAATCTTCTTGCGTTTAACTGTTGTTACAGCTCCGTTTGAAGCAGGAACTTCAACGTCAACTATTTCTTCGTCGTAGAAATAGACAAGACCCATTTCACGGTCTTCATAAACAGGGTAGAACTTCTCGCCCGGGTTCAGGATATATTCTGTCATAATCGGTTCAGGCAGTTCTACTCTTACGCATACATATGACTGAGCCTTGATCAATGAATCGCCGCGGCGAAGTGCGCTTATGTATATGTGGTAAATTCCCGGTTCGATGTTGTTGATTTTCGCACTCTGTGCATCCTTAATCGGCTGTGATATAAGGAACTGACCATCGTCATTATAAATATCAACTGCGAAATCGTGATAAATATCACTTTCCCATTCAAGCTCAATGAAATCGTTGTCTGAAACGAAGTCCATTACCGGACTGATTATTTCGATTTCGTCTTCAGCTGCTGTGCCGTAGCTCATTGTAAACTCAACATCTTCCGAAGCACCGTCAACTGATGATACAGCTACTGTATAGTCCATACCGGCTGTGAAAAGTGCCGCTTCAAAGGTGAGCTTGTCGTCTGCTGCTGTGACATAGCTGTTTACTGTGTATTCGTCATCTTCAATTGAGTATATTTTTACAAGGAATTCTTTTCCTGTGCTGTTCGCAAGCTCAATTGTAAAATCCTCGCCCTCGTTTACAAACATATCATAAGGGAGTGGCTCGGTAGTTTCGGCTGCCTCAGCTGTTTCTTCAGTGTTTACAACAGAAGCTGTTTCTGCGGTTTCTGTTATTTCCTCTGTTGCGGCTGCTGCCGTTACAGCTTCTTCGGTTATTTCCTCAGCCGGCTCATCTGAAATAATGATAGCCTCTATATAGCTTTCGTTATCAACAGTTCCGTCTGTTTTGGTAATAACCTCTGAAAGTGTTTCAGCACAAATGTTTTCGATTGTGTTCCGGTCGTTGACTTTTTCTGCTATAACACTTGCAAAAACATCACCCTCGGCTGTAAGTGAGGTGCCTGCACCGAATACGGTTATGCCGTCAGTGAAAATGTCGCAGCCCGATTTTACAAGGTCAGAATAAACGGCAAATGTATCATAGCCTAAAGAATGATATGCACCGTCCATTACGTGTTCTTGAGTTGTATCCTGTGCCAGCTCGATATATTTTGGCTGTATAGCCATATCTGTGGCTGTCTGTGTAAGCTTTGATGAAAGCTTTATCGGTTCAAGCCCGAGCTGTGCCCGCTTTGCGTTTATGAGGTCTGCGAGAATTGCTGTACGTGAAAGAGTATCAACCTCGTTCATATACACGCTTCTTATTCTCGGGTTGTACATAAATGCGTCTACCTTGCCGTCCTCGCTTTCATAGAACTTACAGCTTGTATCAAGCGCATACTTGTATGTGAGTAAATAATCGTCGCCTGCTTTGATGTCACCGAATGTAAAATCGGCACTGTTTGTATATGCTGCGCAGATTCTGTCCTCATGTACTCCCACCATTACGAAATGTGAATAGTCATTGTTATATGTATACCAATCAAAGTCATAATCGCTTGGGTCGATTCTGTCAGGCTCACCGAGTACATCTGTTACGGTTTCTATATTTGCGCCTATCGTGATGTTTACATCGCCTACAGTTACGTTTGCCTCCTGCATAAACAGGTTATAGATAACATCTGTAAGTATGTTACAGCTCTCCCAGGTTATTATCTTGTCAGGGTTTGTTTCGCCGTCGGTAAAGATCAGACCGTGCTTTATCATAAATGCATATCCGACACGGTTTTCTTCGTCGATGAGCGCATTGTCACAGCATCTTCCCAAGTATTCGTCAATCTCATCTGATGAAAGAGCAAACGAATCGTCAAAGTCGATTATTGTCTTGTAAAGGACAGTCATTGCATCCTGCTTGCGCAAGCTCAGAGAATCGGCTATTGTGTGTATCTCATCAGCATTTGCAAAACCAAGAACAACTGCTTTCCCTAATGTTTCATCACCACAGTGTGCTGTCAGCGATTCAGGAACCTCCACTGCTGTGCCGCTTAGCTTTTCGTATAAAATAACTGCTTCCTTTAGCATTTCTGCTTCTGAAACAACAGTTTGTTCCGCTAAAGCTGTTGTACCCAAAGAAACCGCACCTGTAGAGAGTGCAGCGGTAAACAGAGCAAGCTTTAGCTTTTGAAGCTTTGTGTTATCGGCCAAATTATTCAGTCCTTTCATTAACATATCAGTAATTACATTAACACAATGCCAATATTAAGGCATTATATTTCATAATAGTTATTATAACAGAAAAAGCTGCATCTGTCCACATTTTTTTAATGAATTTTTTGTGAATAATTAAAAATCTGCCGATATATCAAAAAAATGTATATAAACTGTAAAAAATACAGCAATATTCTTGACATTTCACTGAAAAAAGGGTAAAATTAGTATGGATATATTTAATATTAATGAAAGGTCAGGTTTGTATATGCTGGAAAAATTGGAGATTCTGGAGGCAAGGTTTACGCTTGTGTCAGAGAAGATAAGCGATCCTGACGTGATTGCCGATCAGCCGGCATGGCGGGATTTCTGTCGTGAGCACAGTGAGCTTTCTCCGATTATTGATGAGTACAACAGATATAAATCCGTTTTAAATACAATAGAAGACGATACAGAGCTTCTGAAAACAGAAGAGGATAAAGAGCTTCTGGAAATGCTCAGGCTCGAGATTTCAGATGCACAGACGGAGGCGGCTGAATGTGAAGAACGATTGAAAATGCTTCTTATCCCCAAGGACCCGAATGATGATAAAAACGTCATTATGGAAATCCGTGGCGGTACGGGCGGCGAAGAGGCTGCACTGTTTGCGGCAAACCTTATGCGTATGTACGGTATGTATGCAGAGTCACACCGTTGGAAAATAGATATATTGAGTTCCAATGCAACGGAGCTTGGCGGGTATAAGGAAATATCGTTCCTCGTTGAGGGTAAGGGTGCATATTCACGTCTTAAATACGAAAGCGGCGTACATCGTGTGCAGAGAGTGCCTGAAACAGAGTCAGGCGGAAGAATCCATACTTCTGCAGTTACGGTGGCGGTTCTTCCCGAGGTAGAGGAGGTTGAGGTTGAAATTAACCGAAACGATTTACGAATAGACGTATTCCGTGCCGGCGGCCCGGGCGGTCAGTGCGTAAACACAACCGACTCAGCGGTGCGTATTACGCATATCCCTACGGGTATAGTCGTTTCGTGTCAGGATGAAAAATCACAGCTCCAGAACAAGGAAAAGGCTATGAAGATTCTGCGTTCAAGAATCTATGAGGCGATGGAGGAGGAGCGAAACCGTGAGATTGCTGATGCAAGAAAATCCCAAGTCGGCTCGGGTGACAGAAGTGAACGAATAAGAACATACAACTTCCCGCAAAGCAGGGTCACCGACCATCGTATAAACCTCACAATCTATAAGCTCGACCAGTTCCTTAACGGTGATATGGACGAGGTTATAGAGGCACTTATAACAAGTGACCGTGCGGCAAAGCTTTCGGCAGGTAAGTCTGAATAAATCACTCATATTGCACTGATAAGCAATTTATTCAAACTTGAGTTTTGTGAAAGGATTTATATAGTAATATAAAAAATGCAGAGTTTTGAAAATAGTCCGATGATACTTTCGGTAAAAGAAAATCTGAGAGTGTTGTTTCTGGCGATGTTAGATACACTTAAAAGTGCTGTTTTATCGTTTTATGTCTGGCTCAAGGACGTGCCTTTGCCGGTACCTCCAACTATGCTGAAGCTGTTCGGAAACAATAAAGCAAATTTCTTTCTGTTCGCGCTGTTTGTTATATATGTCTTATTCATAAATATAAGAACGTATATTGCATTCGGAACAGATAAAAAACACGCAGTGAACAGAAAAGAACGTATTCCTGAAAAAGAGCTGCTTAAATATGTATGGCTTGGCGGCGCTGTAGGCGGAGGAATTGCTATGCTGTTTTTCAGACATAAAACCTTGCATCAGAAGTTCATTACAACAGTTACCGTGCTGTTGTTTGTACAGTTGTTAATATTTAGTTTTATACTTGGGTTTTTAGGTTTTTGGACCTTCTTTTAAGAAAGGAAATAAAAATGGAATTAAAAGATTTAATCACAAATTCAGAGGATAGATTAAGAATTATACAGGAGCTTGTTCCGGGTAAGCAGATTACACTTGCTCATGTTATTGCAAGTCCTGACCCGCTTCTGTATCAGAAGCTTGGTCTTAATCCGGAAATTGATTTTTCGGGCAGTGCAATAGGTATTCTCACTGTAAGCCCTGCCGAAACAGCAATCATTGCGGCTGATATTGCAACAAAGTCTGCCAATGTTGATTTGAGCTTTGTTGACAGATTTTCAGGTACACTTATCGTAACCGGTCTTGTGGCGGACGTGGAATCTGCAATGCGTTCAATCACGGCTTACTGTAAAGATAAGCTTAATTTTACTGTTTGTGAGATTTCAAGAACATGAAAAAAATAATACTTGTAGGTCGCTCGGAGGCAGGCAAAACAACACTCACTCAGGCACTAAAGGGTGAAACAATACACTATCACAAAACTCAGTACGTAAACCGTTTTGATGTTATAATAGACACTCCGGGTGAGTATCTGCAAACAAAAGAAATGGGCAGTGCGTTGGCAATGTACACCTTTGAGGCTGATGTTGTGGGTATACTCATAAATGCATGTGAGCCGTTTTCGCTCTATCCGCCGGCAGTAACGCCGGTGTGTAACAGAGATGTTATCGGTATAATAACGCATATAGACAGTAAGTATGCTGATTTACCGCAAGCACGCAGATGGCTTGAGCTTGCCGGTTGCAGAACCATATTTGAGGTAGACAGCACAACAGGCGAGGGCGTAAGCGATATTCTTGAATATTTGCGTGAGGACGGCGACGTTATGCCGTGGGAAGAGAAAGAAACACAATGATGGATTTCTACGTAACAATATTTGATGGGGAAGATCAATCCTATTCCGTAAACCTCAAAGACTACAACAAAGAGGCTGTAACGTTCGGAAGAAGTGCTGATAACGATATTATTCTTAAAACAGACCTTGTAGGACGTTATCACGGTGCATTTCGCTGGGAAGGGGATACTTGGGTTATCTACGATAACAACAGTACAAACGGTATTTTCTGGAATAGCAGCAAGATTTCGTCGAAACGTCTGGTAGACGGTGACAAAATGATTATAGGCTATGAGCAGACCTCTTACAGGGTTGCGCTCATTTTCTCGCAGGGTAACAGCTCTGACAGAAACTATATAAGTTTCCCGTTATACGGAAAGCAGCAGGTTATAATCGGTAGAGGGCAGGAATGTGATATTCAGGTTCAGCATACTGCAGTTTACAGACAGCACTGCCGAATTTTGGTGCAGGGCGGAAGATATTATCTTCAAGGTGCGTTCAAGGATGCAGCTATACAGTATAACGGCATTCCTTTAATGGGTTATGCAATGCTTTCTGAAATGGACAGATTCCTTATCGGTGATACTTTGTTCATTTTCCAGAACGGTGTTCTTCACTACATGAAGAAAGAAGGCGGTCTTGGTTTTGAAGTATCGCATCTTTCAAAGATTGTAGGAAAGGCGGGTAAGCGTAAAAAGATAAATACAGATATTAACCTTACAGTTAATGCAGGTGAATTTGTAGCTATCATAGGCGGTTCAGGTGCAGGTAAATCAACATTGCTTAAGTGTTTGTGCGGTTTCAGTACAATATCAGAGGGTAATGTTATTATAAACGGAGAAGATCTTGCTACCAACTATAACAGCTTAAAACAGCTCATAGGCTATGTTCCGCAGGAGGATATTGTTTATGACAATCTTTCGTTGAAGAGTATGCTTTACTATACGGCAAAGCTTAGAATGCCTAAGGACTCAAGTAATGCTGAAATAGAAGCACGTATAGATGAAGCTTTAAAGATGGTTGAGCTTCTTGACAAGAAGGATGTAATGATTAAGAGCCTTAGTGGTGGTCAGAAGAAGAGAGCAAGCATAGCGGTAGAATTGCTTTCTGATCCTAAACTGTTCTTCCTTGATGAGCCTACATCAGGTCTTGATCCGGGTACAGAGCGTAACCTCATGGTAACTCTTAAAGAGATGACAAAGTACGGTAAGACTGTTGTTCTCGTAACACATACACCGCTTAACCTCCATTTGTGCGATAAGATTATAATCATGGGTAATGGCGGAAGATTATGCTTCTGCGGTAAGCCAAAGGATGCAGAGGCTTTCTTCGGCGTAAACAACTTAGTAGACATCTACAACCTTGTTAATAACGAGGCTCCGAAGTGGGCAGATAAGTTTGCGTCTGTAGCGAAGACTAACGAGGTAGTATATATTAAGCAATCAACTAACAAGCCGGCAGATAACACAAGTGTTAAGGGTGACGGTCAGCTCGGAATTCTTATAAGACGTTATGTGGATCTTCAGATTCACGACCTGAAACGAGTATTAATGCAGCTATTGATGGCTCCCGGCTTGGCATTATTAATGTATATTGCATTTAAGGACACAGGTGCTTTCGGTAACGGCGGAGACGTTCAGAAACTATCTCTTACAATGGGATGCTGTGCTTTTTGGGTAGGTTTGTTTAATACAATTCAGGAGATTTGTAAAGAGAAGCAGATATACCGTCGAGAGAGGATGGCAAATCTTAGATTAACGACGTACATAAGCTCTAAGTTCATAGTTAACGGAGTTCTATCTGTTATTCAGACCTTGTTATTACTTGGTGTATTGTCAGCAACATTGGGTCTGCCGGACGAGGGTCAGATTTTCTCAAGCGGTATTTTTGTAGAAATGTTTATAACAACATATCTTACAATGCTAAGTGCAGCTTGTATGGGCTTGGCGGTATCAGCAGTTGTTGATAATTCAGACCAAGCGATATCGGTAGCACCGATATTACTTATACCTCAAATTCTTTTCTCAGGTGTTATAGTAGGGCTTGAAGGTATAGTAAATAAGATTTCATATTTTATATCATGCCGTCATGCGTGTGTTGCGTTCCAAACAACTGCTAATGTCAATGCATTGAATGAAGCGGCGTTCATGAAGAGTGCAGCGGCTAAGATGGGCGGTACTTTCAAACCTGACAGCAAATATGAAATGATATCGCAAGTAGAGTTTTTAGAAGGCGACTTCGGAGATCTGTTTGCAAACCCGATTATGTTTGGTTGGACATTTTTAATAATACTTTCGGCAGCTGCTTTGGCAATAGCGTATGTCGCATTAAAGAAAAAGAAATATCAGTAAAACAATAACGGCGGTGTTTTTAACACTGCCGTTTTATCATGGATAGCCTGTGCGTAAAGACATTTTTTGTTACAGTGAGTATAGGAAATATATATAAAAAGTACAGGGGTTTTTTGTCGTTATGCGAATTGTGCATATAAATAAAATATAGTATAATAATTACATATAGGTTACCAAAACCTAATGGTTTTGTGGTTGATGTGATTGTTGATATTTATAGGAGGTTTGTGATGAAACGAACAATTTTGAATGCAGTGACGGTATTAATTGTTTCTTTGCTTGTCCCGTTTTCTGTTATTGCAGAAAATGCAGATAAAGAACCTATAATGAGTGAAAACTTTGATAACTATACCGGCGGAATGATTGAAGGCTGGGATAAAGTTTCCGGTCATACACGGTGCAGTGTTGCAAATTTTGGTGATGGACACGGAAACTGTCTGGCAATCAAATCGTCAGAAACTTCTTCAATTACGGCAAGATACCGTTTTGATAAAACATATACAGAGACGAATATTTACTACATCAGCTTTTATACAAGATGCGATATGCCGGAGGGCGGAGTCATTCTGAGCCTGCTTGATGAAGAAAACAATCCTTACAGGACAATCAAATTAGGAGAGGACGTACAGATATATACGGGAGACGGTGCCACAAGCTTTACCAAAATAATATGCAGTGAATATAAATCTGATGCGTGGTATAAGTTTGACATATGGATGGATATGGAGCGTGACAAGATCAGCTATGTTATGACGGACAAGTTTGGCAATACATACGATTATGCAACTAACTGTTCTGATATTGAAGCGTTCAGGGCAATCAGCATATCACAGATGAGCAAGCAAAACACAGTATATTATGATGATATAAAAGTAGAGATTGCTACAAGAGGTAACATAGAAAAATGGGTTGAAGAAGGTGTGAAAGTACCTGTTGAAATTGTAAACTCTTTCAAGGTTATTGTCAGCAGTGATCATATAGGAAACATCTTCTTTGATGAAGAGGAAGCGGTGTTATACACTGATATTAAAAACCGTGATGAAAAACAGAACACAAAAACAATTCATTTTGAAGTGAAAAATGTTGACCACAGAGTAGTGTGGAGCAGTGATGAAGAAATTACACTCGGAGCAGGAGAGGAAATAAGAATCATCATAAAGCCTGAATTGAATAAATACGGCACATATTTGCTTGAAGTTACAGAAAACGGTGATATGCTGTGCTATGAGCATTTGAGCCGAAGTGTTAAAAATACAGAGCTTAACACAAGACTGGGACTTTCTACTCACACTACACGTGAAGGTACAGATATCAGAGTTTTGGATTTGCAGGCAGCAGCCGGATTCGGAAAGGCACGAGAGAATTTCAGATGGAATGAGGACGAGGAAGGAAATATTGCAGATACCACAATACCTGCTGAGGATTTTCTTAACCACTGTATGGAACTGGGTATAGAGCCGTATGCACTTATGAGAGTGGAATGTTCGCCCAAATACGATAACCCTGACGGTGGTTTTACGACTTCGGATGAGGCACTGGCAGGTGTTGAAGAATATTATCGTTTAATTGCTGAAAAATCCAAGGGGAAAATGCAGTATTTTTCGGCATGGTGTGAACTTTACTTTATAAAAAATCCTGACGGTACAGTTGGTGACGGTGCAGATTACGCAAAAATTCTGAAAGCTGCATATAAAGGACTAAAAGCCGGCAACCCCGATGCAAAGCTTATTGCCTTTAACGATTTTATTGGAAAGTCGGTATCACGAGTAACATATCGTCAGGCACTTGATGCCATGAAAGCTGAGGGTACATATTATTTTGATGTATTTGGCACTCATCCGTATCATTCATCACAGGCTCCTGAGGTGAAAGAATACTGGGACGAGAATACCAGTTGGATTGACCTTGATACATATCTTGATGAAATGGTTACGGAATATGGAATTGAGGATATGATGCGATGGGCAAATGAAGTTGGATATTATGCGTGGGATTATGATGATGAAAAGGCTGCGGCATATTCTATAAGAATGATGCTTTTAAATGACGCACTCGATTCGTACGACGTGATGAATGTACATTCCCTGCAGGATATTTATCTTACAGATGACGGTTTGGGACTTCTGCGTCATTGGAGAGGACTTGACACTCCACATAGTGCGAAACCACAGTATATTGCATATTCATGGTGGAACAAGCTGATGAATGGAGCAGTGTTTGTTGACTGGACTAATACAGACGATAAATACATCTGTAACTACACAAATGACGGTAAAAAAATCACTGCGATATGGGACGTTAGTGACAGCCGTGACAAGGTGGTAATTCCTGCGTACGGCAAAAATATAAAAGTATACGATATGTACGGCAACGTAATTGACAGTGCGGTTATGAGCCGTACAATAGAGCTTGAATATACCAATGAACCGATATTTGTTGTTGAAGAAGCGGCAGAAGAAACAGAAATGAAACCACTTTTTGGAGCGATAAATATTACAGATTTGTGGAATTCTCCGCTTGTATATATTGCGGAATAGGGAGGAAATATGAAAATGAAAATCAGATTTTCTGCAATACTTGTTTCGGTGCCGCTTATATTGTCTTTTATGCCGAATGCTTTTGCAGACGAGGTTACAATATACGACAGTGTAAAGTATACGAACACCTGCGAAACTGAAACGGACGGATTTACTTTAAACGGCGGTGCACCTGACGGAACGAACTGCTACAGCTATACTGGTACAGAGAGCTTTTTTTGTATCGGCGGACTTAGTGCAGACACGTCTGAGGACTATATGTGGGAGGCAGATGTCCGCTTTGATGCGGTTGGTGCAGGTTTTAGCGTGCAGGGAACAGTAAAAAACAAGTCGGTTAATACCTGTATAAGAAGATATGACGAAACTGACGGTACATCTATGCTTGCAGTGCAGAGAAGCAGCAGTAAATTCGTAAAATATACAGAAATTGATACAGATGCATGGTACCGCATACAGCTTATAGGTCAGTATGGTACAGGTGAATCGGTATCTATGGTTGTGTATAAATGGGGAAACGGCGAAATGGTATATGTCGGTGAATATTCCGGTATCGACAAGCGAAATAACGGTGTAGCATCGTATATTTCGGTTGAGCCCGGTACAAGTATAGATAATGTTCAAATTACAAAGCTTGGTGCAGATACGCTTTTGCTTTCGACAACTCCGGAGGGTGTGAAAGAAATGAATGCAGGTTCAAGTGTAATGTTCAGACTTGATGCAACACGAAACGGCAGAGATATAAATACCCCTGCTGTTGAATGGGAATTAGCTGAAAACGGCAGTAAGATAACAGACGGTTCTGTGACCGTGAACAAAACAGGCATAGTAACGGCGTCGCTTGACTGTGCAGAGAAAGATATAGTTGTAAAGGCAGTTTCGACGGAAAAGGGCAATGCTGAGGTAGAATATAATCTGCATATAAATGCGGCAGATATGGAGAATGAGAAGTTTGACAAGATTTATCTGTCAGCAGACGGTGATACGGTATCTCCGTACAAACCGCTTGCAATGACCGTTTCAGCAGAGAAAAACGGCGAAGCGGTAACTCTTTCGGACAGCGAGACAGTATGGAAAATATACGATAAAGAGAATATTCAGGAAATAGGCAACAGATACATTACCGTTACAGATAACTGCTTGTATGTGACTGAAAATGTCCTGCCGCAGAATATTACCGTGCGTGCACAGAGTGAAAGCGGATTTGTTGTGGACTATATTCATGTAATGATAGAATCAGATATAAAAGATAACATCCTTATATCAGATTGCTGTGAGGATGTGAATAATGAGGCTATTTCATCTGCATCATGGGACGGTTCACATTTCTATAACGTGACTGAAAGCACAAGTATGGTAAAGATTGACAGCATAAACGACGAAGTGATAATCAGTATGGATATGCAATTTGTCGGAGAAAGCTCAGGTTTCAAGCTGAAAGGCGGAAGCTATGAGGGCGGGCAGATAAGCCGTAAGGGAGAAAATCTCATTAACGTTAAAAGCAGCAGCTCATATAACACAATCTGTGAGGTTGATGCTGAAAGCTGGTATCATATAAATATAAATGCCGATTTTTCAGAAGATAACTATAATGCGATTCTGAATCTGTACAAATATAACGATGACGGAACAAAAACACTTGTTGCAGAAGATTATGAACTTAATCTCCGTACAATGGCGGTGGGTTTAGCACCGTTCGACTCTATTGATGTTTTTGCCGGAACAGGTATAGATAATTTGCATATCTTCAAGTATCTGCCTGACACACTCTCTATTTCACTTCCTGCGGAAACTGCTGAGGCGGGTGATACACTTCAGGCAGAGTATTTTCTTACAAGGAAAGGGGAGGAAATAACAGGTTATATTGCCAAAGACCTGACATGGGAATTGTACAATGAGAACAATACTGCTCTGTTGGAGAGCGTGCTTGTAACGATTGACAGTCACGGAAAAATCACTATTGACCCGACAGCACAGGACCGTAAGGTGTATGTCCGTGCAACATTAAAAGATAACGGTATAACTGCAGCTGTGCCGCTTACTATTACAAAAAAAGATATTTTTACAGTAACAGGTATCGGAGTCAATGCAGATAAAACGGCAATAACTGAAATCAGGGTAAATAAGAATTTTAATTATAGCGGAGATGTTACATTTATAATGGCGGTTTATGGTGAGAATGATGTGCTTATTGATGCAAAACTTTATAAAGTTGAAAATGATTATATAAATACGGGTGAGAATATATCGGTAGATATTGCCTTGCCTGAAAATTTCAAAAATATTAAGATTATGGCATGGACGTCTTTATAACCTAAAAAACTATGTGCAAATAAAGCAAAAAATGATGGGCTTTGTAACCCATCATTTTTTGCTTTTATTAAACTAAACCAAACTGTTTTTCAGCATCTGCAACGATTGCGTCAATAAGTGCCATTGCGTTATCGAATGAATCTGCGAATGTTCCGAGATAAAGCTTGATTTTCGGCTCTGTACCTGACGGACGTACTATGAAGTATGATTTGCCGTCTGAAAGGTCGTAACGGAGCACGTTTGATTTCGGCAGACCTGTGAGTGGTGATACATTGCCGTTCTCTTTGATTGTCTGCATCTGATAGTCAGTTGTTTTAACTACTTTAAGTCCGTTTACTGATTCAGGAGTACTCTCTCTTAAGCCTGTGAGAATTGCTGCCATTCTTTCCATACCGTCCTTGCCCGGCATTGTGTATGACATTGTCTTTTCCGCATAGTAGCCGTATTTCTCATATACGTCCTGCAAAGCCTCGTAAAGTGACTTACCCTTTGTCTTGTAGTATGCAGCCATTTCAGCGATAAGCATTGATGCAACAACACCGTCCTTATCACGTGCGTGGTTACCTACAAGGTAGCCGTAGCTTTCTTCAAAACCGATAAGGTATGTATGATTCTTCTTCTCAACAAACTCTGTCATCTTCTCGCCGATGTACTTGAAGCCTGTGAGTACGTTCATAATCTCCATACCGTAAGCCTTAGCGATAGCTGCAGCAAGCTCTGTTGTAACGATTGTCTTTATTACAACACCGTCTGCAGGGAGTGTACCCTTTTCGGACTTTGAACGGAGTATATATTCAACAAGCAATGCACCTGTCTGGTTACCTGTAAGCGTTCTGTAAACACCCTCAGCATCACGAACTACGATACCTACACGGTCGCAGTCAGGGTCTGTACCGATGATAACATCAACATCGTTAGCCTTTGCCATTTCGATAGCGATTGTGAATCCCTCTTTATTTTCCGGGTTCGGTGACTTAACTGTAGGGAAGTTACCGTCCTCTGTATCCTGCTCCTTAACAACAAGCACATTCTTGAAACCTATTCTCTTTAAGATTTCCTTTATAGGACGTGAGCCTGTGCCGTGAAACGGTGTGTATATGAGCTTGAATGTATCGGCTACCTCTGCAACTGCATCAGGGTTAAGCTGCTGTGTCTGCACAGTCTGTAAGAATTTTTCGTTAAGCTCAGGACCTACAACCTCTACTATGCCTGATGATACAGCCTCGTCAAGTGATGTATATTCTACATCGAAAATGTCGATTGCATTCATTGCATCAATAACAGTCTGAACAGCCTCAGGTGGAAGCTGACCGCCGTCAGGACCGTAAACCTTATAACCGTTATATTCCTTCGGGTTGTGCGATGCTGTTACCATTACACCTGCCGCACAGCCGAGCTCACGTATACCGAACGAAACCTCGGGAACTGAATGAACAGTGTCAAAAAGGTAAACCTTAACACCTGCTTTTGCAAGTACCTTTGCGGTTTCCTCTGCAAACTCACGTGACATAATGCGTGTATCGTAGCCTATGAGAACACCTTTCTCTGCAGCCTCTTTACCTTCCTTGTTAACGTATGCGGCAACACCGTGGCTTGCTTGGCGTACATTGTATATATTAATTCTGTTGGTACCTATTCCAAGTACACCTCTCATGCCTGCTGTACCGAATTCGAGCTCTCGGTAGAAGCGATCTTCCAGTTCTTTTGTATCTGCTTTAACAGCAACGAGCTCAGCTTTTGCTGCATCATCAAGTACGCTTGATGCGAGCCATTTCTCGTAAGTTTCCATGTAACCCATAGGTGAAACACTCCTTTTTTGTTTAATATTTTATATTATATAATATTTTAGCTGAAAATTCAATATGTAAATGAAATATTTTTACATTTACAATCGGTTCAGAACGGGAGATTTTCAAAAGAACAAAAGGGAGCGTGAAAAAATAAAAGGACTGTAAAGCAATACATTACAGTCCTGATATTTACCGGTTTATGGACAAAAGTCCTGTGTTTACAGCAAACACTTTTTAATTATTTCGATTTCCATTTCACGTGTTACGTCAAACGGACATACCTTTACATTTGCAGACTGGATTGTGGTTGCAGTCCAGTCTGTGAGTTCTTCTTCTGTAAATTTAACGTCACAGGGGAGAAGTTCTTTCAGTATTGATTTAAACTCATCAAGTGAGCTTAAGCTTAATGCGTCTAAATACTGCTTTGTTTTGTTCGGCAGAACCTCTGCTGTTCTTGTGAGGTATTCACCGAGCAAAAGTCCGTTTGCCATACCGTGGGGTATATCCTTGTGGTATGTGAGCGGATACCCCATTGAATGAACAATGGTCGTACCGGTCTGTGATATTACCATACCGCCGAGCGTTGATGCCCACAGAAGTTCGGTACATTCTTCTATAGTAGGATTACCGCTTTTCAGCACATCAAGATGTCTGCCTATGATACGCAAGCCTTCAAGCGCAATATAATCTGACGATGCCGAGGCACGCTTGTCTGTGAAGCCTTCCAGAAGGTGACACATAGCATCAACAGCGGTATTGCGTGCAATCTGTAACGGTAGATTTTTTGTGTACCGTCCGTCTATAAATGCTGTTTTGTAGAAAACCTCGGGCGACGCAAAGCTCTTTTTATTCTTTATCTTATGCAGTGTAAGAATTGAATACGGAGTCGTTTCCGAGCCTGTTCCGGCAGTAGTCGGAATTGCGGTCATTGGCAACGGCTTATTTTTGTATTTACCGTCGAAAATATCGTACATCTCAAAATCCGACCCTTCTTCCGGCTCATTTACAGCATATACTGCAATTGCTTTTGCCGCATCAAGCGGTGAACCGCCTCCTATACCGATTATAAAGTCAGCGCCGAATTCACGTGCAGCCTTGCCGCCGTCAACGGTGCTTTCGATTGTCGGATTATTCTCGATTTTATCATATATTGTATAGGGGATATTATTCGCTTCAAGTACATCTGTAACATCAGCTAAGGCACCTGATTTGACAGCGGATGTTTTGCCGGTTACAATCATCGCCCTGGTGCCGAGAATAAAATCCTTTGTGTTCTCTTTTAATGCATTTACGCCGACTATAACCTTTGTCGGCATTAAGTATGTAAACATAGTGAGAATCCTTTCTTTTAATCATACATATGCTCAAGTATCAGGCATACTTCTGCTTTTGAAGGTACACGTGGATTTGTTGCAGTACAAGCATCAGCAATAGCTTTTTCTGCCATAACCTCAACAGCGTTCATATATTCACTCTTTTCGACTCCGCACTGTGAGATTGAGAGAGGAATATTCATTTCCTTATTCATGAACTGTATCCAGCCCACAAGAGCACGTATAGTTGTTATTTCGTTAAAGTTGTTAACACCCAAAAGCTTTGCTACGTTACAGTATTTCTCAACGCATTTCGGATATTCTTTTTTGCTTTTTGAATGCTTGTTGATGCCGGAGTTAAACTCAATAACGTGCGGAAGAACAATAGCGTTAGCTCTTCCGTGCGGAATATGAAATCTTGCACCGATTGCGTGTGCAATACCATGGTTAAGACCAAGCGAAGCGCTGTTAAATGCAAGTCCTGCAAGGCATGATGCAACGTGCATCTTTGCTCTTGCGTGCTTGTCGGTGTTGTCGAGGTATGAACGGAGCAGGAATGTTCCGCAAATCTCAATCGCCTTTTCTGCGAGTGCGGCAGAAAATTCGTTATTGTTTATACTTACATATGCTTCTATTGCGTGCGTGAGTACGTCCATACCTGTGTCGGCAGTAACAGACGCAGGCACACTTTTAACCATCTCAGCATCAAGAATTGCTTCGGTGGGCAGCATACTGTCGCTTACAAGCGGATATTTGATGTTGTTTCCTGTGTCGGTAACAACAGAAAAGCTTGTAACCTCCGAACCGGTTCCTGATGTTGTCGGGATTGCTATGAGTGCGATTTCTTTTGAATTTGCACGCATTGCAAATTCTCTTATGGCTTTTGCGGCATCTATTGCACTACCGCCGCCGACTGTAATTACACAGTCGGGGTCATATTCCATAAGCTTTTTAACACCGAGAGCTATTTCTTCAAGCGGCGGGTCGGGAACAACGTCCTTAAAGATTGAAAAATCAATAAACGACTGCTGAAGTCTGTCGGTAATGTGTGACAACAAGCCGCTTTTTTCAATGAACGGGTCAGTTATAATCATTACCTTTTTATACGGCAAATCGTTCAGACGGTCGAGCGCGTTGTCGCCGAAATATATTTTTGTGCGAATATCAAAGCTTTTCATTTTTTTTCTCCGGGGTATTATCCTAATAAAATTTCGTCTATTTTCTGAAGCTCTTCTGCAGTGAGCTCGGGCGCTTCAAGTGATTTTACGTTTTCAATAATCTGTTCAGGGCGTGATGCACCTATAAGCACACTTGTAAGCTTTTCACCACGCAAATTCCAGCGTAGTGCCATCTGTGCAAGTGTCTGCCCTCTGTCCTCTGCTATTTTATTGAGCTTTGCAACCTTGTTGAGGTCTGCATTTTTCACTCTTTCTTCTGTGAGGAATACGGATTTTGTTGCACGTGAATCCTTCGGGATTCCGTTAAGATATTTGTTTGTTAAAAGTCCCTGTGCAAGCGGGCAGAAAGCAATTGAGCCAATTCCTTCGTGTTCAAGAACTGTCTGTAATCCGTTTTCAATCTGACGTTCAAACATATTGTATCTCGGCTGATGAATAATAAGCGGAGTGCCAAGACTGTCAAGAAGCTGTGCCATCTTCAGGGTCTGTTCAGGACTGTAGTTCGAAACGCCTGCATACAAAGCTCTGCCGCTTCTTACAATATAATCGAGTGCTGCTGCTGTTTCCTCCATCGGTGTTTCAGGGTCTGGGCGGTGGTGATAGAATATATCGAAATATTCAAGACCGGTGCGTTTCAGACTCTGATCGCAGCTTGCAATCAGATATTTTCTTGAACCCCAGTCACCGTAAGGACCTGCCCACATTGTATAGCCTGCCTTTGAGGATACAATCATCTCGTCACGGTACGGGTGCATTGTATTCTTCATTATCTTTCCGAAATTTTCCTCGGCACTGCCGGGATACGGACCGTAGTTGTTTGCAATATCAAAATGTGTAATGCCGAGGTCGAATGCTGTGGTAATCATATTGGTCATATTATCAAAATTATCGCAGCTGCCAAAATTATGCCATAATCCAAGCGA
>CAYMCT010000001.1:0-24161 GCA_964389075.1 uncultured Lachnospiraceae bacterium | reverse complement strand
GCCGAGCATATTCCGCATACGCTCGCAAAATTTATCCGGTAGATTCATATTTTAAGTTCCTTTTTGATATATTAGTAAATATATTATATACTAAAAACAATAGTATTTCAATAAGAATAAAAATATAATTTGACAAAAAACACAGTAAAGTTAGCTCAGACTAATAAAACTTATCAAAAAGCAATAAATTTAATTTAAAGGTATTGACAAAAGAATTTGTTTGTGGTAAGATATAGTAAAGTTAGCATAGACTAATTTTTGAAAAATTGGTCTTGGCTAAACCATTAAAACCAAGTGAAAGTCAGGAGATGCGTATGAATCTAAGTGCTGCACAGGAAGGTAAAGAATATATTATTCAGCGGATCGAAACAGACGATGATGAGCTAAATGCGTTTTTGTTTTCTTTAGGGTGCTATAGCGGAGAACCTATTACGGTGATTTCTCACCTCAAGGGCGGATGCGTGGTTTCTATTAAAGACAGCAGATATAACATAGATAATCAATTAGCGGAAGCAATTGAGGTTATATAGCAAAAAGTAATCCGCTGATTACTTTTTGTAAAGCAGTTAGCTTATTCTAACAAGGATTTTAATGGTTGAATAATCGGAAACCGAGATTAATTTTTTTTTAGGAGGAATACATAATGAAAATTGCGTTAGCAGGTAATCCGAACAGTGGTAAAACCACAATGTACAATGCCTTGACAGGTAAAAATGAAAAGGTTGGTAACTGGGCGGGTGTTACAGTAGACAAGAGAGAAAGTCAGATTAAAAAAGGCTTTGGGGAAGGTATAATTGTTGTAGACCTTCCGGGTGCATATTCAATGTCACCGTTTACATCAGAGGAGAGCATTACAAGCTCATATGTAAAAAATGAAAATCCTGATGTAATTATAAACATTGTAGATGCAACAAATCTCAGCCGTAGCTTATTTTTCACTACACAGCTGCTTGAACTGGGCATTCCTACAGTTGTGGCATTAAATAAATCAGATATTAATGAGAAGAAAGAAACTAAAATAGATGTAACAGCACTTTCGGAGAAATTAGGCTGTGCAGTAGTGGAAACAGTTTCTATATCTGCTGACGGCTTAAAAGCAGTTATAGATGCAGCAGCAGCTCTGGAGGGAACGACTCAGAAAGCACCGTATGTTCAGGGCAATATTGATCTTTCAAATAAGAAGGTGGTTGAAGCTGCCGACAGAAAGAGATTTGATTTTGTAAACAAAATAGTTAAAGATGTTGAAACACGTAAGGTATTTACAAAGGATAAGAATTTTCAGGACAAAATAGACGCAGTATTAACAAACAAATTTGCAGGTATAGTCATCTTTGCGGTTGTAATGTTCTTTGTATTCCAGATATCACAGGCTTGGGTAGGTCCATGGCTTGCAGAATCGGTTCTTTGTCCGATTATAGATGGTTTCGGTGAACTTGTTGCCGGTTGGATGGAAGGCGCAAGCCCGATATTGCAGACAATTGTTGTTGACGGTATTATTGGCGGTGTAAGTGCTGTTCTTGGCTTCTTGCCGCTTGTAATGGTTATGTATTTCCTTATAGCGCTTCTGGAGGATTGCGGTTATATGGCACGTGCATCAGTAGTGCTTGACCCTATTTTCAAGAAGGTTGGACTCAGCGGTAAGTCGGTTATTCCGTTCGTTATCGGTACCGGTTGTGCAATTCCGGGTGTTATGGCTTGCCGTACAATCCGTAACGAAAGAGAAAGAAGAGCAACCGCAATGCTTACACCGTTTATGCCTTGTGGAGCTAAGCTTCCGGTTATTGCATTATTTGCAGGTGTATTCTTTGGAGATGCATCATGGGTAGGTACATTAATGTATTTTGTAGGTATTGCACTTATATTCTTTGGTGCATTGCTTGTTAATAAGATTGCAGGACACAAGCACAGAAAATCCTTCTTCATTATTGAGCTTCCGGAATATAAGATTCCGAGTGTGGTAAGTGCATTCAAGTCAATGTGTGCACGTGGTTGGGCATACATTGTAAAGGCTGGTACAATTATTCTTGTATGTAATGCTGTAGTTACAATTATGCAGGGCTACGGTTGGAGCTTCCAGCCGGTTGAGGATCCGAATGCATCAATTCTTGCATCACTGGCTTCACCGGTCGCAGTACTTCTTATTCCGCTTGGATTTGGTGTATGGCAGATGGCTGCAGCTGCTGTTACAGGATTTATTGCGAAAGAAAATGTTGTTGGTACATTGGCATCAGTTTATGCTATTTCAAACTTTATAGATACAGAAGAGCTTGCTCTTATCGGTGGTGCTTCAGAGGTTTCAGCTATTCTCGGACTCACTAAGGCAGCAGCCCTTGCTTGCTTGATGTTTAACCTGTTCACACCTCCGTGTTTTGCGGCTATAGGTGCTATGAACTCTGAAATGAAGGATAAAAAATGGTTGTGGGGCGGTATTGGCTTGCAGTTTGCAACTGGTTATGTTGTTTCATACCTTGTATATCAGGTTGGTACAATCATTACAGAAGGTCATGTTGGTGACGGTTTTGTAGCCGGTTTGATTGCAGTAGCTGCTATAGTTGCAATCGTGGCAAGTCTTATAGCAAAAGCTAATAAGGGACTTAAGGCTGAATATGCACTTAATTCAAATAAAAATGTAAACAGATAAATTGAGGATAACATTATGAAAGATCTGATAGTAATATTGATACTGATTTTAATTATCGGCTCGGCATTGTTCTATATTATAAAAAAGAAAAAGAGCGGAGCAAAATGTATCGGTTGTCCGGACGGATGTTCGTGCGGTACAAAAAAGAACGAATGTTCCTGCGGCTGCGCTTCATCAAAGACTGAATAAAAATTAAATAGAGACATATAGTACATTTAATTCGGAAACCTGCGGGGCGAGCTTTGTCTTGCCCCAAAGCCCCTCCGAATTGAATTTTGTATTTTGGTTAGCCAAAACTAACCAAAATAAGGGAGAGGTATTTTATGGTAGAAAGTACAATTGCTTATCATTGCGGTCCGGCTCTGGCAGGAATAAAACCATCAAACATAGTATCGCTGAAAAAGACAAAGGATATATATGATGAATTAAATAAACTTAATAATCAGTTGAACAGAAAAGATATATATTTTAAAATTCTATGTGAATATGGAAGATGTATTCTTGTTATGGTTTACAGACGTAAAAAGCTTTTGCAATATCTTGAAAAATCAGAAATTTCAGAATTTTTGACTTCAATGGGGTATCCGGATGATTCAGATGAAAAAATAGAATATCTGAAATCAAAGATAGATTGTAAGAATTTTCCGCATGAAATAGGGGCATTTCTCGGTTATCCACTTCATGATATTTATGGGTTTATGAACCATAAAAAAGAAGGATGTCTGCTTACAGGAGAATGGAAAGTATATAAAAATGTGAATGAAGCAAAAGAGCTTTTCAGAAAATATAAGATATGCAGAAAGGCATTGCTTAAAAGGATAGAAAGCGGTAAAACGCTTGCACAGGTATTCTGTGCGGCATAAATACAAGGAGGTTTTATAATGAGTAAAACAGTAATAATATATTGGAGCGGTACAGGAAACACTCAGGCAATGGCAGAAGCAATATTTGAGGGTGCAAAGGAGATTAATTCAGAAACAAAGCTGTTTGCAGTTTCGGAAATATCGGTGGCAGATGCTTTGGTTTATGACAATCTTATCCTCGGCTGCTCGGCAATGGGCGCAGAGGAGCTTGAAGAGGGCGAGTTTGAGCCGTTCTTTGCAGAGCTCGAAGGGGGTATTGCAGGTAAGAATGTAGCATTGTTTGGTTCATATGGCTGGGGCGATGGAGAGTGGATGCGTTCGTGGGTTGAACGCACATCAAAGGCTGGTGCAAATCTTATAGAAGATGAAGGGCTTATCATAAACGAAATGCCTGATAATGACGGGCTTGAGTTATGTAAGGCTCTTGGTAAAAAAGCGGCTGTATAAAAATTTAATATTAACATGGTATTGTTTAATGCAATACCATGTTTTCGTTTTTCTGCAAAGATTCTTTTGTAATTTCATATGATTTTAAAAGATTATATTCACGGAAGTCGTCACAATTTTTGAAAAAACCGGTTAAATCTTTGGGGGTTGTATTAATTAAATCACATTTTGCTTTTTGAAGTTTATTTATTAAATATTTGTATGTATCATTTTCTTTAATAATAAGCTCATCTTCCTGCTGTCCTGAAAAATAATTTCGCATACCCTTAATTATCGCGAAGAAAGATTCAAAATTTAATACATCACCAAGACATTCATCATATTTCTCAATTAAATCATCATCAATTAAGTCTTGAAAATTTTCGATATTTGAAAGAGAAGATAATTTTTCGTATTTGTCATCTGTCTTGTACAAATATTCAGTAATTGATGTAATCATATAGCCTATATAATCTAAAGGCCAGTCTAAAAAATAAAGCGCCATTTTTTATACCTCCATTTTTAAAATTAAAAAAGTGCGTCGCTCAAAGCAACGCACTAAAAACGCATTGCTCTGCAGCGACGCAAATTTTCTTATAGCTGACTTATCAGGTATGCGAAAATAGAGCATGCATTTTTTACAAATAAAAAATACATACCCATAAGCCACTATATTCAATTTGCGTCGCAAATATATAATATCACATTTTATTTCATTTGTAAATAGAGAATCTTTATTTTTGTTGTCTGAAAATCGAAAATAAAAAGCTGATAGTTTGCTTTTTTTTATAACATAACTATGTTAAAATAAAGCAAAGGATGTGATTATATGAAAAAAACAATGATTGCAGTATTAGCATTTTCTTGTGTTTTACAAGGATTTTCGGTTTTTGCCGAAGATACATACACAACAGGATATTACAGCGAAACGGAAAATGCTACAGAAAAAGCGAAAACAGAGGCGATGTACAGCAACAGAACAGTAGCTTTGCGTCGTATGGAGTATCTTGACAGAGGTCTTGTGGCAGTGCCCTGTGATGACGGTATGCTTATAAGCTGGAGATGGCTTGGAACAGATTCACAGTTCTTAAAATACAATTTGTATAGGGACGGAAAAAAGTTAAACGATGAACCGATAAATGCAACTAATTTTTTCGATTCTGAAAAGGGAACACAGTACACGCTTGTTGAGGTAGCAGACGGCGTAGAAACCGAAATAAAAACAACCGTAACTGCATGGGATAAAGAATATATTGAATTTAAGGTAAAGGAATACGATAACTACATAATTGATGACGGTGCCACAGGCGACCTTGACGGGGACGGACAATATGAGCTCGTGCTTCGCCGTATCCCGACCGATATGAATGTTGAAACTCGTACAACGTATCCGATAATCGAGGCATATGAGCTTACGGGCGAATATATGTGGACAATAAATATAGGTCCAAACGAGATAAACGAGCACGACCTTAATATGATGGTATACGATTTTAACGGTGACGGTGCGTCAGAGGTAATAATGCGTTCGTTTGAGGGTACAACCGACGGTGTAGGTAATGTTATAACCAATGAAAGCGGAGAAGTTACCGATTACAGCAGGGACACAAATAACCTTGCAATTTTTAAGGACAGACAGTATATTATTTCAACTCCGGAATATCTGTCTATGTATAACGGAAAAACCGGCGAGGAGCTGGCACGAACTGATTTATTGCCGTCACAGACCCCGCTTACGGAGTGGTCATATAATTATAGCGACACGGGCAGACTTACAAAGCGTGCAAGCCACCACAATTTCGGTGTTGCATATCTTGACGGCGAGACCCCGAGTTTTGTCGAGGTGCGGGGTGCATGGGACAATGTTCGTATAGCTGCATGGCATATAGAGAACAATGAGTTTGTTCTTGACTGGGAAGCGAAAACTCAGAACGTAGAAGATGTGAACAGCATTTACGGTGCAGTAAATCATAACATAACGGTTGTTGATGTTGATTTTGACGGAAAAGATGAAATATTTTCAGGTCCTATGGGTGTAGATGATGACGGAACAACTATGTATGCCGTAAAAGCAACAGATGCTGAGGGGACAGAAATTAAGCTTGCGCACGGTGATGCTTTCGATATAGCAAAAATGACTCCTGATTTTAACGGATACTATACATGGGCGTGTCACGAAACAAAAAATCTGCCGGCAAACATTGAGTTACACGATGCTCGTACGGGACAGGTAATTTTCGGATACGGAAAAACTAAGGATACAGGCAGAAGCCGTGCGGCAGATATAGATCCGAATTATAAAGGATACGAATTGTGGGGTTCGACCGCAACAATCCCGATGAATGTCAGTGGTGAAGCCATCACAGATAGCTGGAATAAGTTCAGGGTACGTCTTGCAGACGGCACATATGAAACAGATAGTGATGGTGCAGAGGTAAAAACATCATTACCCATGAACTTCAAGATTTATTGGGATGGGGATTTGCTTAGTGAGTTTCTTGACGGAACAAGGATTTCCGAATGGAACTACAAAGATAAAGAAATCAACGTAATTCTTGATGCAGTCGGTTGTGCATCAAACTGCGGAACAAAGGCTGTACCGTGTATTGCAGCAGACCTGTTCGGTGACTGGCGTGATGAGGTTGTATGGAAATCCGACGATGAACAGCGAATAAGAGTTTATTCAACAAATATCGAAACTGAATATAAAATTCCGACAATGATGCACGATTGGTATTACAGAGCATCAATAGCAATGCAGAATAACCATTATAACCAGCCTGCGAATGTGAGCTATTACTTAGGTGCAGAAACAAAAGAGGTTCCCGTGCCTGAAATGTACACAATATATAACGGACAAAAAACGGAAAATCCGGATACGGTTGAAGCTTACAGAATAATACCGCAGGAGGAGGTCTCGGCAAGTAAAACAGGGGACGGAAAAATTGAATTTAAAGTAAATCTTGATATAAAGGATAAAATAGTGATTCTTGCCTGCTACCAAAACGGTAAGCTTGAAAAGGCATACATAAATGCAGTGAGCGGAAGCTTCACTGACAAAGGCGGAGATTATTTACTGAAAGCTTTTGTCTGGGACGGAATGACGCCGTTTCAACCGGCAATAGAGGTAAATGTGGACTAATAAAAAAGCTCGGTTTCATTTTAAACCGAGCTTTTTATTAGTCAAATTTTGGTTCACAGGTCATATTAATACCAAGATTTTTAAACACCTTTTCATCTACGGGTGAAAGGATAACAGAAGAATGTCCTTCTGCTCCGGCGAGCTCTGCAAGTCCGCCGAGGGCAGTTTTTGCAATCTCGTCCTGACACGCACAGATTGAAAGTGCAATCAGAGTTTCGTCTATATGAAGCCGTGGATTTTTGCTTCCGAAATAGTTGGTTTTAAGTCCCTGCAACGGCTCCAATACTTCCGGTGAGATGAGCTGAATATCATCCGGAACACCTGTAACGGTCTTTAATGCGTTAAGCACTGCGGAGCTTGAGGAGCCCATGAGCGAAGTTGTTTTTCCGGTAACGATTCGTCCGTCTGCAAGCTGAATTGCACAAGCCGGTTTGTTTGTATCTTCTGCTTTTTTCAGTGCTTCACCTACAACGGCTCTCATTTCCGGTGAGATACAAGCCTGCTTCATAATAAGCTCCATTTTGTATATCATTTCTTCATCGGCATGACCGTTGCGATTGTCTTTGAGCGTCTGATAATATCTTCTGATTATTTCTGATTTTGCGGCATACTCCACAATGTCGTTGTCAATTATACAGTTACCTGCCATATTAACACCCATATCGGTAGGTGATTTATACGGACACTCGCCTAAAATCTTTTCAAATATTGCACTAAGCACAGGGAAAACTTCTATATCTCTGTTATAGTTTACTGTTGTTTCTCCGTACGCCTCCAGGTGGAACGGGTCAATCATATTAACGTCGTTAAGATCTACCGTTGCAGCTTCGTATGCAAGGTTTACCGGATGGCGGAGCGGTAAATTCCAGACAGGGAAAGTTTCGAATTTAGCATAGCCTGCTTTTATCCCTCTCTTGTTTTCATGATAAAGCTGTGAAAGACAGGTTGCCATCTTTCCGCTGCCGGGACCCGGCGCAGTTACAACAACGATTGGTCTTTCTGTTTTAATGTATTCGTTTTTGCCGAAGCCGTCATCACTTACTATAAGTTCAATATTTGCCGGATATCCTTCTATAGGATAATGTAAAAATACAGGTATTCCCATTTTTTCAAGCTTTTTCTTGAACATATCTACTGAAGCCTGACCGCTGTATTGTGTTATAACAACACTGCCTACATAAAGCCCCATATCTCTGAATGTATCAATAAGACGAATTGTATCGGCATCATATGTCAGATTGTAATCGTTTCTGATTTTATTTTTTACAATATCAATGGCAGAAATTGCAATAACAATTTCAAGCTTGTCTGCCAGATGCATAAGCATCTTGATTTTACTGTCAGGCAAAAAACCAGGTAAAACTCTCGATGCGTGATAGTCATCAAAAAGTTTTCCGCCAAGCTCCAGATAAAGCTTGTCGCCAAACTTTAAAACACGTTCGCCGATATGCTCTGACTGCATCTGAATATATTTATCATTATCAAAACCGATCTTCTTTATCATAAACCTATGCCTCTTTCGATTTATACTTCAAATTTCATTATACTACAAAAGTACAAATATTTCAAGAGCATTTGTGCTTTTATTTGAGTTTTTATGTTGCAAAATATTGATAAATAGTGTAAAATAATAATATATATATAATTATTTCCGGAGGTCACTATGGTAGAGAAAAATAAACGGTACATCATTGATATAACAGACATATCCTCAGACGGTAACGGAGTAGGCTCAGTTGAAGGGTTTACTGTGTTTGTTCCGATGACGGCTATAGGTGACAAAGCAGATGTCCTGATTGTGAAGGTGCTTTCGCACTATGCTGTAGGCAGGCTGATGGATTTGGTTGAGCCGTCAGAGTCGAGAGTAACCCCCGAATGTCCTGTATTTAAGCGCTGCGGCGGTTGTCATCTGCAGCATATTTCATATCCTGCACAGCTTGATGTAAAGCGTGGATTTATAAATGCAGCGATGCAGAGAATAGGCGCTTTTTCTGATTTCGAATGTGACGAAATTCTTGGAATGGAAACCCCGTACAGATACAGAAACAAATGTATATTTCCGATTGGCAAAGATAAAAACGGAAATGTGTTAAGCGGTTTCTATGCACGCCGTTCACACGACATAATCCCGGTGGAAGATTGCCTGATGGGCTCAAAAATAAACTCAGCAATAAGTAACGCAGTTATTGAGTTTATAAAAGAGAATAATATAACCGTATATAATGAGATAGAACACAGGGGTCTGGTTCGCCGTATATTTATCCGTGAGGCAAAAACCACAAGTGAGATTATGGTGGTTATTTCTGTAAACGGAAAAAGCATACCAAAACAGGAAGCTTTGGTTGAAAGGTTAAAGCGTGTTTCCGAAAATATTGTATCCGTATATGTAAATATAAATACAGAAAAGAACAACAGCGTTCTCGGCAGAGAAAATGAACTTATTTACGGTAAGAGTGTCATTACAGATACACTCTGCGGAATTGAGTTTAAAATTTCGCCGCACAGCTTTTATCAGATAAATCCGGTTATGACCGAAAAGCTTTATAACCGTGCATTGGAATATGCGGATATAACAGAAGCTGACACTGTTCTTGATGTATATTGCGGAATCGGCACAATTTCGCTTGCGGCGGCAAAGAAAGCGAAAAAGGCAGTGGGTATAGAAATCGTAGAGCAGGCTGTTATTAATGCACGTGAAAACGCAAAGGATAACGGAATAGAAAACACTGAATTTTTTGCAGACGGTGCAGAAACAGCAGTTCCTAAACTTATAGAATCAGGAATGAAGCCGGATATAGTAATTCTCGACCCGCCACGAAAGGGCAGTGACGAGGCAACGCTTAAAGCGATAGTAAATGCAGAGCCAAAGCGGATAGTATATGTTTCGTGCAATCCGTCAACTCTTGCCCGTGATGCACGTTACCTTGCCGATAACGGTTATATTCCTGTAAAATGCACAGGTGTAGATATGTTCCCAAACACAAGCCATATAGAGTGCGTCGTGCGACTATGTCGCACATAGCACTCCTCGATATAAATCTCTAACGAGATTTTCGATATGTTCTGTCAGAACTCGATATGCCTTACGGCTCCATATGTTACCTTACGGCAACGAGATTTATATCATATCGAAAACGAGCATAGCGAGTTTATATCGAATTTCACGAAGTGAAATATATCGAACACGCAAAGCGTGTATATCGACAAAGGAGACTATACTATGGAAAATAATAAAAATACATTAAGAGAAGAAACCATCAATTTTGCGATAGAAATTTCTGACATATGCGACAATATCAAAGGTTGTTCTGTATATGTAAACCAATTATTAAGGAGTTCTTCATCAATCGGCGCAAATTTGCATGAAGCGAAATATGCTCAAAGCAAAGCTGATTTTATAAACAAATTAGAAATTGCGTTAAAAGAGAGTTTTGAAACCGAGTATTGGTTAGAGTTGTTGTTTCGGAAAAATAAAATTGATAATACCACATATAAAAGCCTAATAAATAAATGTGGTACAATTCGCAGAAAACTTATTGCATCTGTGACTACTGCTAAAAGCAGAAAGGAATAGTATTATGAAAAGAGAAAAAAGCGACATAATTTCAAATATAGTTGAATTTCTTATAGATAATAACAAAAGTTTGGCAAAATCAATAATTATCAATGAATATCCACACAAAACTTATGAAGTTGAAAAACGTACATACACAACAACTCAAAAGATGGAACAGTTTATGAGAGATGGCTTTATTGATAGATATACAGGACAAAAACTTTTAAATCCAGGAATACTTAAAGTATTATCAGCATATTTTCCTGATGAATTCCCTTTCCAGCCTCACTGGAAAATGACTGAAACACATATAGCATATTGGGAATTAGTTCCTACTATTGACCATATATATCCTATTGCAAAAGGCGGGCATGATGATAAAAACAACTGGGTTACGACTTCTATGAAAAATAACTCAATTAAAAGCAATTATACAATAGAGGAAATCCATTGGACACTATATCCACAAGGAAATATAAAAGATTGGGACGGGTTATCAAAATCTTTTATAAATTTAGTTGATAACAATAAAGAACTATTAAAAGATAATTACATAAAGACGTGGTACAATATTTCAAAAAAGTTATTACAATGATACTGTCGCAGACACCACACCCCATATAGAAACGGTGGTTTTGATGTCAAGCAAGTAGAACAGGGAAGCGATAAAACAGGAGGATAAAGTGTGAAATATATGATTCGGGAATTGAATGTGATTTCACGGAGTATCTGATAACGTGGTTTAAACGTCCGAAAAAGAGGTTGTTTTAATGATTACAAATTTGATGGCGATGACGAAGCTTGCGCTGATTGTTTTAGCGGTTTTAAGTGTATGCCTGGGGGCATATCTCGGTCCGGTGTTTGTACTGTTATTTTTTGCAGCAGTGAAGTATCAGGGAAAATTTAAGGAGCGTGCGGACTATATAATGAATATTTCGTGGGCGGCATTGGTGATGTATTTAACGTATGCCATGCCCCGGTGTATGCTGCACTCTCAATATCTGCCCGATATAAGTTTGCCTGAACTTATATTAAATCTGCTTTGTGTTATAATAGTGTGCACAACGGTATACCTTGCTATCGGAAAGCTTGTGGCTTCTGTTATATCAGGTTCGTTTTTTCTCGTGCTGCTCAGTACAGCAAATTCTGTTATATATGGACTGAGAGGCAAGGAGCTGGGTCCGATGGATTTTCTGTCTGTCGGTACGGCTGCGAATGTGGCGGAGCAATATAGTCTTAGCTTGAGCTTGTGGACAATAGTGAGCCTGGGTTTGTGGCTGATTGCGGTGCTGCTCGCAAAAGGACTTCCGAAACTCCCTAAGTGCGGATTTTTGCGCTCAAGACTTTATGCGGCAGCAACAATACTTATATCTGTGTTGCTTATAACTGTCGGTATAAAAGATAAGCCTGTCAAGACATGGGAAACGGAAGGAACGAGATTGAACGGATACTATCTTAATTTTTGCATTTCGATGCGTGATTTGACCATTCAAAAGCCTGACGGATATACTCCGGAACAGGTGAATGACTATGCACAGCAGTACATAGTACAGGATAACGAAGGGCTGAAACCTAATGTTATTGTAATTATGGACGAATCGTATGTGGATTTTGAGGGTGCAGAGCTGAAAACGAATGTGTCCGTTACACCATTTCTTGATTCGCTGACGGAAAATACAATCAAAGGACACGCTCTGGCATCGGTATACGGCGGAAATACCGCAAACTCGGAGTTCGAGTTTCTGACCGGACATTCAATGGCTTTCTTACCGGATAATACAGTTCCGTATCAGCAATACATTAACGGAAGTATATACAGTCTTGTGTGGCAGATGCGTTCATATGGGTATAAGACAATGGCAACGCATCCGTATATTGCAAACGGCTGGTCAAGACCTGAAGTATATCCAAAGCTGGGATTTTCAGAGTGCAGCTTTATTGAGAGTTATCCTGCAAAGAACCTTGTGCGTGAATATATAAGCGACCGTGAAATGTTTGAATATATTATTAACTGCACAAACGGCAGTGACGAGCCATTGTTTGTTTTTGGAGTAACAATGCAGAACCATGGCGGCTACAATTATAAAGGTGAAGATTTTGTAAACACAGTAGAGCTTACCGGATATAGCGAAAATTATCCGCTTGCGGAACAGTACCTGTCGTTAATCCGTGAAACGGATAATGCTCTAAAATATCTGATAACAGAGCTTGAAAAGATCAGGCGTGATACGGTGGTGCTGTTTTTCGGAGATCATTTTCCTAAGCTTGATAATGGTTTTTATGAAGAGGTTTATGGCTGTTCGTTCGATACTTTAGATGAACAGATTCTGCAATATACCGTTCCGTTTTTTATCTGGTCAAACTATGATATAGAAGAAAAAAAGGTGGATTGTACAAGTCTTAGCTACCTTTCAAATTATCTTCTTGAAGCCGCAGGGCTGGAATTATCATCATATAACCTTGCATTAAAGGATATTGAAAAAATAATTCCGGCAATAAATGCTACGGGATATTATTCAAAAGCTGAAAACGAGTTTATTCCTGTAACCGATGCTGTGGGGGAAGAAAAATTCTGCCTTGACCGTTACTCGAAGCTGCAATATAACAATTTGTTTGATACAGAAAACAGAAGCTATAATTTTTTTGAAAGATATATAATAAAATGAAAGCAGCAGTTCGTTGAGCGTCCAACGAACTGCTGCTTTTGATTTTATTCACTGTCATATGAGCTCATAAACTGCTTTTCGAGCTCGCTTATATCATCGGTTGCGGTCATAACGGTGTTGTTCTGTGCTGAATTATCCTGTTTGAACTGGTCGTGATCCTTTTCTGCCTCGGGGATTGTTGTTATTCCCTTTTCTGCCCAGCGCTTCAGAATTGCATTGATATATGGGAATGACAGCTTGTTAGTTGCCATTATGCAATATTCATATGCAAGTCCCACCATATCCTCGCTCATTTTCAGTTCATCACGCCAGGATTCAAAATAAAGACTTTCTGTTTTTGAAAGATTTCTGTCGGTGATGCCGAACAGCTTTTTGAGCGTTAATGTAAAATCATCACGTTTTGCGGCACGTGTTATGTAGGTTTGTGCCTCGTCAATTGTGGTTACATTGTTCTCATGCCAGGTTATAGCGACCTTTTCGATATATCGCATATTACGTTTGTCTATTGAAATGCAGTATTCCAATAGCATTGCGATAACCTCCGGCGAGAAGCCTAACCGGTCATAGAACCAATAGATGGTTTCAACATCTTTGTTACCGAGGGTTTTTCCGAGTATCTCCTGTGCTATAACGCACAAGTCTGAAAGTGCCTCATTTTCGCTTATAGCTGTTGAAATTTCTTCAATTGATTTCTTGTCGTTATCGGTCGAAATTTCTTCGTCAACAGCTTTCTTGATAATTATATTATCGCCTGTACCCGACATTATACCGTTTTTATTCCAATACTGAATTGCGTTAATAACGTCAGATTCTATCAGTCCGAGTTTTTTTGCAATATCTGCTGTGCTCATATTTTTGTTCGTTGTAGCAAGTAACATCATATACATATATACCATAACATATGACGCATTCGCCGTAGGCATAATGTGCTCTATAAAATCCCTTGGAACCGGGACGAAATCCATATTAAATTTAAAATTCGGCATAGTAAATCCTCCTTTATCAATACAGAGATATTTTATCACACACAAAAGGAAGTGTCAACAATAAAGTTTACATATACCGATATTGGGTAACGATTTTTTTCAGCTGACAGTGGAAAAATGGTTTTAAACACAATCAGTCCGAAAACCAGTTAATAATAAACATTGATATCATAACTATCGGTGCGATTACTGCGGAGGTAATCAAGACAGATATTGAAGCTGTTGCTCCGCCGGTGATATGGTGTATAAGTGCATATACTAAAACAAAAAATATGCTCATAATAAACGCCTGCAATAATAGCGTAGGCAAATCCGATAAAAACAGACATAGTATGGCAAGTATGCACAATACTAAAAACATTATAAGCTTATCATTCATACCGAAAAGATTTATAATAAGAGTATACAGAGCAATTGTAAGACAAATAATTGTACATTGCACAAGATACCATATAATAAGATTTTGTGACCGTATATAACGCTGCATTAGTCCGCACATAAAACCGAGAATTACGAGCTTTAACAGTTCATATATAAAGTACGAGAACTGTTCCGTAACAAGTATTGTAACGGAGTCGCCGACAAACAAGCTCGGGATAAACGGAAATGAGTATAACCAGTTCAGAAACGGATTGTTTGATATTGCCTGAGTATCACCGGACATCACGGGGGATAAGGTTGCGCATATTGTGAGACAATATATAAATATCATTCCGAGCAAGGTGTTTACATCAAATCGTTTCTTCCTTTGTGCGTTATGTATACTAAAAGTAAGCATCCGGAGATTGCTTGTAAGCTTTTCGGAAATTACTGACCACACTATTATAAGAAGTATAAGGGCTATTTTTGCAAAAAGAGAGCCTTCGCCGGTGTAGGTCAGATAAAATGTTATCCAGAGCGATGAGGTAATAAATGCATCAAGAGTTTTTGGGATAAGATTAAACATTGCTGTTTTTGCTACTGCCATACTCATCTTCATCTTGGTAAACCGGGAATAAAAGAACGAGTATAAAAAGATTGTAATAATCAGTAATATAAGCCCGACGGCAAATTGAGCTGCTTCGCTTCTAAAGGACAGCACAAATTTCAGTATCGGTGCAGACAAAAAGTAGGTTGCGGTAATTGACACCAAAATCGAAATGCATTGTATAAGAATGTTGGCAATAATATAAAGGGGTGATTTCATAAATTTTTCGGCATTGTCTATTGCACCTGAAAGCACGGAGCTGTCTGCTGCTTTTGGCAGTCTGAGAAACAGCGAATACAAAACACAGCCCAATACGGAATGTAAAAGTGTCAACAGCAATGCTTTTGTCATGTCCACAAAAACGGTAACATTAATTGTTGGAATTGAAATATTCAACCCCGTTAACAGAGATATTTTAGGAAGAAGGAAATAGGCGAACGGAAAATTTTCGATTATTTCTGATATCAGGTTTGTGATATAAAGTTCTTGACCGTAAGCTGCTATTGATGCAACCGTGGCAAGCAGTATAATTATGAGTATAACAATACTAATAAGTAATAACAGGTTCTTTTTCAGAAAGTTTATCAATTTGTTTCAGCTCCTTAGAAAATATTTCTGATTATTGTAAAAAGAAAAAGTATATAAGGAAGCAGTGATATAAGCTTCCGTTCATAATTCTTCAGATAGAATACTTTATTTGTAATCGTGCAAAACGCATAACGGATATATCCTGCCAGAAAAAAAGGAATAAGCAGCACTATAACACAGTTGTAATTAAGTGCGGTAACAAAGTCGCCGCGGACAAGGTGTATAATGCTGCGTGTAATTCCGCATCCGGGGCATTTTATGCCGGTAACAGCAAAAACAGGGCAGAAAAGCGAAATGCCGGTACTGCGAATAATAATATAGTATATTATTCCTGAAACCGGCATAATAAAAGCATCTATAATTTTTCGCATCAGGACTCAGAAACAGCTATTGCTCTATTGAGTATTTCCTGTCGCTTTCTTAAAAATTCGTTATAATCCTGTTCCCACTTAGGCATTTTTGCTGATGCAGAAATGTTTTTTGCAATCATATATACACCCGGAACAGTACATAGCATCAATCCGATAAATATATTTAGTGCAGAGAATTTTGTGGGAGCATCGCCGGGGTACGGCACGTTGTTGAATTCCCATTCAAGAGCCTTTAATTCTGCATAATGATTTACATTTGCGGAATCACGCTGGAATGTGAGCTTTATGTAATGTGTTGTTTCTGTAATGCTGACATTGTTGAAAAGTCCTGCCTCTAAGTGACTGTCCTTGGCAAGAACCTCCTGCGTGCTGAAAAGCTCCCATCCAAATACTTGCCAAAGTTCAATTTGTGCGGCTTCTTCGCTGGGTGGGACTGTTAATGATTTTGTTTCTTTCGCCATATTTTTTCTCCTTTCGGTTATACAAAATAAACTGACTCAATTATACAGTTTCCACTATTATAACACAAAATTCCACCAATGTCAATCTTTTTTCCACCACGGGAGTACGCATATCATATATAATGAAAAAGAGGTGATAATCTATGAATGAAGGGTTTGCATATAACGTGCGTTGTCTGCGCAAGGAAAAGCATTTAACGCAGACTCAGTTAGCTGCGCTGGCTGGGGTGAAAAAGTCCCAGATATCGGCAATTGAAAGTCAACAAAGACTACCGAGTATAAAGCTCCTTGCAAAGTTAGCAGCTATATTCAATGTATCTATCGAATATTTATTGGGTATAGGAAAAAATAATACAATAGACGTGTCCGGACTGACACCCGAACAAATTGCGATTATATCATCTTTGATTGAACAGTTTGAAATTTTTAATGAAAAAAAATAACATTATATATGAAAATTCGGAAAACACAGTGTATGCTCTGTGTTTTTTTGTTGGAGGCGAGTGAAAATTCATTAATGAAATACTTGTATTTTCACTAAATAACTGTTATAATAATATTTAATAAAATAAAGTAAAATGGGGTGAGTTTTGTGGTTCGGGAGTTGATATATAATAACCCGCTGTCCTGCGAAGCCGATGTTAAGGACTTTGTTATGGAGGGCAGTGCATCTGTTTATTTCGAAAACGGAAAGATGCGAATGAAAAATAATCTTTCGGCAGAGCTGGGGCAGAAATCGAACTTTGTGTTCTGGTGTCCTGAAGATTTTCCGTCAGATATAGAGGTATCGTGGAAGTTCAGACCGATAGAAGAACCGGGACTGTGTATACTTTTCTTCTCAGCTAAAGGTAAAAACGGTGAGGATTTGTTTGACAGCTCGCTTGCCCCTCGTGACGGTCAGTATAACCTTTATCACAGCGGTGATATAAACGCATATCATATTTCGTATTTCCGCAGAAAGTGGGAGGACGAGCGTAGTTTCCATACCTGCAATCTGCGAAAAAGCTGTGGTTTTCATCTTGTAGCACAGGGAGCGGATCCGATTCCTGATTGCAGAGATGCAAAAGAATTCTATGAATTAAAGCTGTCTAAATATAAAGGCAGAATAGACTTTTCAGTGGATAACCTTGTCGTGTTTTCGTGGCAGGACGATGGCGAGGAATTCGGTGCTGTTTTAGGCGGCGGAAAAATCGGATTCCGTCAGATGGCACCACTTATAGGCGAATACTCGGACTTAAAGGTCTATGCACTTAAATAAAGAGAGGATAAAGATTTGAAAAAGGTATTAAAGATATTAGAATTTGATAAGATTCTCGAACGTATGCAGAGTTATACGGAGTCGGAATCGGTAAAGAAAAAGATATATAAGCTTGAGCCGTACACAACCGTTGAAGAAGCAAAAGCGGCACAGAGTGAAACTACCGAAACATCTTCCACTCTTTTAAAGCTTGGTGCACCGCCTGTGAATATGGCGGTAGTAGATGTTCGGGGCGGAATAAAGCGTGCAGAGCAGGGTGGAATACTCCACATAAAAGAGCTTATGGATATTTCAAGATTGCTCTATGTTGCACGCCGGTTGAAATCGTATTTGGGCGAGGCTTCAGCCGATTGTGAGAAGTTGCACAGTATAGAAACACAGCTCCTCACGGCAAAGGCACTTGAGGATAAAATCAATTCCGCAATAGTTTCTGAGGACACCATCGCAGACGATGCCTCAGCAGAGCTTTCGGCAATCCGACGTAAGATGAAAAATCTTAATGGGAAAATCAAAGACACGTTAAACGGAATGATTCACAGCACACATTATAAAAAGTACCTGCAGGACTCTATTGTAACAATGCGTTCAGACCGTTACGTTATTCCTGTGCGTGCAGAATATAAATCGGAAGTGCCGGGTATAGTCCATGACACATCTGCAACAGGTCAGACGATGTTCATAGAGCCTATGAGCGTTGTGAATGCAAACAATGAAATCCGTGACCTGCGAGGTAAGGAGCAGCAGGAAATAGACCGTATTTTAGCCGAGCTTTCCGTTGCAGCGGCAGAGAACTCACATGAGATTTTTGTTGACTACCGCTGTATAACAGAACTTGATTTCATGTTTGCAAAGGGAAAACTGTCGCTTGACACGAACGGTTCTGAGCCTGTTTTAAACGAGAACGGAATAATCAACTTTAAGCGAGCAAGACATCCGTTAATTGACAAGGATAAGGTTGTTGCAAACGATATTTCGTTTGGTGATAAAACAGATACACTTGTTGTAACAGGTCCAAATACGGGCGGTAAAACCGTAACATTAAAAACTGTAGGCTTACTTTCAATCATGGCAGCGTCAGGACTTCACGTAACCGCAGGCGATAACAGTGATGCGGCGGTTTTTTCAAAAATATATGCAGATATTGGTGACGAACAGTCAATAGAACAGAGCCTGTCAACATTCTCGTCGCATATGGTGAACATTGTTAAAATCTTGAAGAATGTTGACAATAATACACTTGCATTGTTTGATGAATTGGGTGCAGGTACAGACCCTACCGAGGGTGCGGCACTTGCTATTGCAATCTTAGAGCATTTGAGAAGCAAGGGTGTAAAAACTCTTGCTACAACGCACTACAGCGAGTTGAAGCTTTTTGCACTCACAACAGACGGCGTAGAGAATGCATCGTGTGAGTTTGATGTAAAGACATTACAGCCGACATATCGTTTATTAATAGGTGTACCGGGTAAATCGAATGCGTTTGCAATTTCAAGGCGACTCGGACTTGATGAACGCGTTATAGGTCGTGCAAATGATATATTATCAGATGAGGATATACGGTTTGAAGATGTTATAACCGACCTTGAACAAGCGAGAGCTTCAGCACAGCGGGACGCTGATGAGAATGAAAGAGTAAAGCGTGAGATAAAAGAGCTGAAAATAAAACTTGATGAGGAACGCAAAAAGCTAAAAGAAAACAAGTCGAGAATTCTTGAGGAAGCTCACCGAGAAGCGAAAATAATCGTAATGGACGCAAAGAGTGAGGCGAACGAGATTATCCGTGACCTTGAACATATGCGTCAGAAAGGCATAAAATCGGGTGAGCTTGACACCAAGACTGCCAAAGCACGTGAAACACTCAAAAAGCGTGAGGACAGCATAGACGAGAAGATGAAGCGTGCGGCAAAGCCGAAACAGACTTACGTTGAACCGCCAAAGAATCTGAAACCCGGTGAGCTTGTAAAGATAATTGATATGGATCAGGAAGCGTCAGTTATAAAGCCGCCTGATAAATCAGGCAAGGTAAGAGTTGAGGCGGGTATTATAAAGCTTGATGTGCATATTTCAAATCTGCGCAGGGTAGATGCAGATAAAGATAAGCATAAGGAAATGGCACAGAAATATGTCGGTACAACCCGTGCTTTTGAGTCAAAGACAAAGAACGTTTCAACAGAGCTTGATGTGCGTGGTCAGTACCCCGAAGAGGCTTGGGCAAACACAGAGAAATTTCTTGATGACTGCTATCTTGCCGGCATAACTCCGGTAAGAATTGTGCACGGTAAGGGTACGGGTGTATTAAAAAAGCATATCCGTGATATGCTCCGCAAGCACCGTTATGTAGAAGCTCATAGACCGGGCAGATTTGGCGAGGGTGAAGACGGAGTAACGGTTGTTGAGCTTAAATAAAAGGTTGTGATATAATGGCAAAAAAGAAACCGGTTGTCACCAATGCAATGAGAATTCTTAAAGCGGCAAAAATTCCGTTTGAGGAAATAGAATACGAGGCAGAAGAAGTCGGGGAAGCGTTTGGCGAATATATTGCCGAGCTTACAGGTCTGCCGCCGGAAATGTCGTTCAAGACATTGGTTGCAAGAAGTGACAAAAACGAAATAATGACAGCCTGTGTACCTGTCAATTGTGAAGTGGATTTAAAAAAGCTTGCAAAGTCGGCTGAATGTAAAAAAGCGGAAATGGTACACGTTAAGGAACTGTTGGCACTTACCGGATATATCCGGGGCGGGGTATCGCCTATAGGCATGAAAAAGCAGTACCCCACATATGTGAATATATCCGCACAAGCACTTGAAAAAGTGGCGGTAAGCGGAGGAGCTTGCGGAGTAACTTTGATAATGACACCGCAGGACTTGCAGAAAGTGACAAATTGCAATTTTGCAGATATAGTTAAAGGAGAATAATTATGGAAATCTTTAAGACCGCAAATATATTATTACCGAAAAATCAGGATTTTTCAAAATGGAGCGTGGTTGCGTGTGACCAGTATTCGTCAGAGCCTGAATACTGGCAGGCGGCGGCAGAATATGTTGGTGATGCACCGTCCGCCTTAAATATAGTATTTCCTGAGGCTTATCTTGAGGACGGAAACGATGCAGAGCGTATAGAAAATATAAACGCAACAATGGATAAATATATTACTGACGGTATTTTTAAGGAATATAAAAACAGTATGATATATGTTGAGCGTACACAGCCAAACGGTAAGGTGCGTCACGGCATTGTGGGCGAAATTGATTTGGAATACTACGATTTTTCGGTCGGTTCGCAGTCGGCAGTGCGTGCGACGGAGGGAACTATAATTTCACGTATACCGCCAAGACAGCGTATCCGTAAAAATGCACCGCTTGAATTGCCGCACATATTAATGCTTGTTGATGACCGCAAAAAGGAAATCGTTGAAGCGATAACAGAAAGGGCGTCAGAGTTTGAAACGGTGTATGATTTTGACCTGATGCAGGGCGGTGGTCATATTACGGGAAAGCTTATGGACGAGGCGGCGATCAATACTGTATTAAATGGTATGAAAAAGCTTGAGGACAGAGCAGATTTCGATGAAAAGTACGGAGTTACAGGGAAGGATGTGCTTGTGATTGCCGTAGGTGACGGCAACCATTCTCTTGCAACTGCAAAGACCTGTTGGGAGGAAATTAAACAGACTCTTTCAGATAAGGAAAAGAAGACACACCCTGCACGATTTGCGTTGGTTGAGCTAATGAACCTGCACGATGAGGCGCTTGAATTTGAGCCAATACACAGAGTAATGTTTGATGTGGATGCTGATGCATTGGAAAAGGCGCTATATTCATATTATCCGCAGATTTCCGAAACCGACAACGGCGGACAGAAAATAGTAATCGTAAAGGACGGAGCAGAAAAACCTATCTACATAACAGATGCACCTTGCAATCTTGCGGTAGGAACCTTGCAGAAGTTCCTCGATAAATATCTGGAAGAAACCGGCGGAGTAATCGACTACATACACGGCAGTGACGTTGTTCGCTCGCTTTGCGAAAAGGAAAACACAATCGGATTCATCGTTGACGGTATGGAGAAGAACGATCTATTTACAACCGTTATAAAGGACGGAGCTTTGCCGAGAAAGACATTCTCAATGGGTGAGGCTTGCGATAAGAGATTCTATCTTGAGGCTAAGAAGATAAAATAACTTGTATTTTGTTAAAAAAAGCGTTTAAATTTTTCGATAAGGTTGACAATACAAATTAATAATTATATAATAAGAAATAATTATTTTGCGAGAGGGAAAGAAGGAGAGAAATAAAATGGGTTATTATTTTGATGATTCTCATAGTATAAATGCTTATGAGGGTACAGACGTAAAAGGAATACTGCGTTCGCTTGCATACAGATTTATGGGACAGAATCTGAAGCATGATTTATATTACCGTGCTTATACAAATGACGGGATTATAAGAACAACAGACTATCGTTATATAGTAGACTTCAATAAGATTTATCCTGAAAGCAAAGATAAGGATTGCGTATGGGCATTTACAAAGCACTATGCACCCGGTGACGGTAGCTTTGGTATAGACATAAACTGTTTCGGACCGATGGAAATGTTCGTGAACGGTGAGAGTGTATATAAGTCAGATATATTTAAGGAGCGATATTCAGAGACTGCAACACGTGTATTTGTTCCGCTGAAAAAGGGCTGGAATGATATAAGATTCCACTGGAAGAAGACAAAAGCTGGCTTCGGTGCTCAGTTTGGTACATGGATAGGCAAATGGGATTTATATTTCCTTATGCCTACAAAGGAACGTGACGGTCAGGAGGGTATTATCTTTACAGAGCTTGTTGACGATCAGTATGTTCCTGAATTTGAAATGGGTATGAGCGAGGCTGATTTTGAAAAGAAGCTTTATCCTGATATTGCATTTGAAAATGACGGCAAGGGTCAGCTTACTCATATGTACGGAACTCCTGAAGGCAAGTATGCAATTGCCTGGACAAAGGCGTTCTTTGACGAAATGGGTACAAAGCCGTATAAGTTCAGAATTTCAAGCACAGGCAGTGCGGTTGTATATGTGGACGGTAAGGAAGTATTCACAACCGACGGCGGCGATGCTGAATTTGATGTAGATATTAAGCTTGGCGAGCATAACATCTTTGTTAAGTCAATCTGCGGCGGTGACTGGGGCTTTGACTTAACTGTTGATGGTGTTAATCTGAAGAGTGCGGCTAATGTAAAGGGTACAGACGATGTATGGATGTACATAGGTCCGTTTGATGCAGACTACGAGTTCCCCTGGGAAACAGCTTGCGATATGCACCATATTGTAGGTGAGCCGAAAACATATTGGAGAATTAATGCGAAGAATACATTTGTACGTCCGTATAATGAAAATTCACTTTACGGAAGATGGAACTATCCTCTCGGTGTTACAATCTACGGCTTGTTGCATACAGCAATGGAGCTTGGCTCAGAGGATATAAAGAAGTATATAAAAGACCATGTTCAGCTTTGCTGTGACACTCTTGAATATGCACTCTGGGATAAGGAGCAGTACGGTGGCGCAACTTCAATCCACAACCTGCTCACAAGTATTGATAGCCTTGATGACTGCGGTTCTTTTGCATCAACAATGCTTGAGGTAAACAAGTATATGCCGCTTGACGGTGTTAAAGAGGTTGCGGACTATGTAGGAGACTTCATTTTCAATGTAATGTCAAGACTTCCTGACGGTACATTCTATAGAGAAGACCTTATGCACCACTTCCATAACCAGACCTTGTGGGCAGACGACCTGTATATGAGCGTTCCGTTCTTAACAAGATATTATAAATTCACCGGTGACATCAAGTATGCAGACGATGCTGCAAAGCAGTTCTTCGGTTTCAAGAAGCTGCTCTATATGCCGGAGCAGCAGATAATGTCACACGTATATGACTTTAAGTATGATTCAATGACAGGCGTTCCGTGGGGACGTGGTAACGGTTGGGTTGTATTCTCAATGACAGAGCTTTTGGCAGAATTGCCGGAGGATCATGCATTAAGAAATGACCTTATAGAGTTCCTGAATACACTTTGTGAGGGATACTTAAAGCTACAGGACGAGGACGGTATGTGGCATCAGGTAATCACAGACTGGGAGTCATATCCTGAAACATCTTGTACATCAATGTTCATATATGCATTCTCAAGAGGTATCCGCTACGGCTGGTTAAAGAACCCGGAAAAGTACGTAAAGGCTATCTAC